>NZ_JAPJDM010000013.1:101409-235097 GCF_026242095.1 Streptomyces sp. NEAU-W12 | reverse complement strand
GCACCCGGGCCGACGGCGCCGTGGAGTTCCTGGGACGGCTCGACGATCAGGTAAAGATCCGTGGATACCGGATCGAACCGGGCGAGATCCAGACCGTCGTGGCCGAGCACCCCTCGGTCCGTGAAGCCGTAGTCGTACCGCTGGAGAGCTCGGCCGACGGCGGTCTGCGGCTGGTCGCGTACTACGTGCCGGCCGACGGTACGGAGGTGACGTCGGCGGGCCTGGCCGCGCACTGCGCGACCCGGCTGCCGGACTACATGCTCCCGCAGTCCTACGTGGCGCTGGACGAGATCCCCCTCAACGCCAACGGCAAGACCGACAAGCGCGCGCTGCCCGCACCCGAGGCGGACGAGCTGGACGGAGACTCCGCCTACGTCGCCCCGCGCACCATCACCGAGGCCCGGGTCGCCGCCATCTGGTGCACGGTCCTCGAACGGGACCGGGTCGGCGTCGAGGACAGTTTCTTCGACCTCGGCGGCCACTCGATCCGCGCAGTCGCGCTGGTCGGCGGCCTGCGGGCGGCCGGCTTCGACGTCGGCGTACGGGAGGTCTTCGAGTACCGCACGGTGGCGCAGCTCAGCGAGTTCCTCACCGGGCGCCCGGCGCCCGCCGCGGCGGCCCCTCCGGTGGAGCCCTTCGCGCTGCTGGCGGACGAGGACCGGGCGCGGCTGCCCGAGGGCGTCGTCGACGCGTACCCGATGTCCCAGGTGCAGCTGGGCATGCTCGTCGAGATGCTGGCCGACCAGGAGAGGCGGGCCTACCTCAACGTCGCCTCGTTCCGCATCACGGACGGCACCCCGTTCGACGAGGCCGCGCTGCGCGCCGCGCTGGACGTGGTCACCGGGCGGCACGAGATGCTGCGCACCTCCTTCCACCCGGACTCCTTCACCACCCCGCTCCAGCTGGTCGCTGCGGACACCGTCGTTCCGCTGGCGGTCGAGGACCTGCGCGGCGCGCAGAACCGCGAGCAGCGGGTGGCGGACATCATGGCCGAGGAGAGGTCCATCTCCTTCGACCTGGCCACGGCTCCGCTGCTGCGGATGACCGCCCAGGTGGAGGACGAGGGCTCCTGGCGCCTCGTGGTGACGGTCTGCCACGCGATCACCGAGGGGTGGAGCCACCGCGCGCTGCTCATGGAGCTGCTCGACGTCTACCGCGAGTTGCGCGACGGACTGACCCCGGCCGCGTTCACCGCTCCCTCGGTGCGTTACGCCGACTTCATCGCGGCGGAGCTCGCCTCCCTGGAGTCCGCCGCCGACCGGGAGTACTGGCAGGACGTCATCGGCCGGTACGAACCGTTCGCGCTGCCGCCCGTGTGGGAGGGCGCCGCCTCGGCGCCGCGCGAGAAGTACCAGGTCGCCGTGCCCGTGCACGACCTGGAACCCCGCCTCCGCGCCCTCGCCACCTCGGCCCAGGCGTCATTCAAGAGCGTGCTGCTCGCCGCCCACCTCAAGGTGATGAGCATGGTCACCGAGGAGGAGGCCTTCTTCAGCGGCCTGGTGTGCAGCGCACGGCCGGAGTCCCCGGGCGCGGAGCGCGTCTACGGCATGTACCTGAACACGCTGCCCTTCGCCTTCGACCGGGCGAGCGGCAGCTGGAGCGATCTGGTGCGCCAGGTCTTCGCCCGGGAGGCGGAGGTCTGGGACCGCCGCAGGTTCCCGATGCCGGTCATCCAGCGCGATGCCGGCCTCGGCCGGCTGCTCCACGTGCGCTTCAGTTACCAGGACTTCGACCATGTCGACACCAAGCTCGTCGACTCCGGGGCGAGCAGCGGCGAGGGCGGCACCGAGTTCGCTCTCGCGGTCTCGGCCGTCGCCGGCCACCTGCTGCTGACCACGCACACCCACGCCCTGGGCCGCGCCCACGCCGACCGGCTGACCGGTCTGTACCGGCAGGTCCTGGAGGCGATGGTCGCCGATCCGCGCGGCAGCGCCGAGGACACGTTTCTCCCGGCGGGCGAGCAGCAGTGGCTGCTGGAACAGAACGGGACCGGGCGGGAGTTCCCGGAGCTGACCGTCCTCCAACGCTTCGAGGAGCAGGTGGCCCGGACTCCGGACGCCGTTGCCGTACGCCTCCGGGGCGCGGCGGTCGGTTACGCGGAACTGGACGCTCGCGCCAACCGCATCGCGCACCGGCTGCGCGCGGAGGGGATCGGCGCGGAGAGCGCCGTCGGAGTGCTGCTCGACCGCAGCCCGGGGCTGATCGCCACGCTGCTCGGGGTGTGGAAGGCGGGCGGCGCCTATGTGCCGATCGACCCGTCGTACCCGGCCGAGCGCATCGCGAGCATGTGCGAGAGCGCGGGAGTCGTCGCCGCGGTGACGGAGCCCTCTTACGCGGACGGCTTCGCCACCGGCGTTCCGGTGCTGCTGCTCGACGAGGTGGAGCGGGCGGGGTCCGCCGAGTCGGCGAGCACGGTGCCCGCGCGGACCGACGACCCGGACGGCCTGGCGTACGTCATCTTCACCTCCGGCTCCACGGGCCGGCCCAAGGGTGTCCAGATCCCGCACCGCGGGCTGGCCAACCATGTCGCCTGGGCGGCCGAGGACCTGGCGTCCCGGGGGACGGGCGGCGCGCCGCTGTTCTCCTCCGTGGCCTTCGACCTGGTGGTGCCCAACCTGTGGGGTCCGCTGGTGACCGGGCAGGCCGTGCACGTGGTGGCGCAGGACACGGCACCGGCCGACCTGTCCGCGGCACTGCTCGACTCGGGCCCGTACAGCTTCATCAAGCTGACCCCCGGTCACTTGGACATCCTGACCGAGCAGCTCACCACCGAGCAGGTGGACCAGCTCAGCCAGGTGTACGTGGTGGCGGGCGAAACGCTCCCCGGTGAGACGGCCAACCGTTCGCTGGAGGTGCTCGGCAAGGGCCGGATGATCAATGAGTACGGGCCGACGGAGGCGTCGGTCGGCTCCACCATCCACTCGGTGACCGGCCATGTCGACCTCGACGTGGTGCCGATCGGCCGCCCGCTGCCGAACATGACGGCGTACGTACTGGACGCGTCGATGCAGCCGGTGCCGACGGGGGTGCTGGGCGAGCTGTATGTCGGCGGTACGGGTGTGGCGCGCGGTTACGCGGGCCGCCCGGACCTGACGGCGGAGCGCTTCGTGCCGGACCCGTACGGGCCCGCCGGAGCACGGCTGTACCGCACGGGTGACCGGGTGCGGCTGCTGGCCGACGGGAACGTGGAGTTCCTGGGCCGGCTGGACGACCAGGTCAAGATCCGCGGCTACCGGATCGAGCTGGGCGAGGTGCATGCGGTCGTCTCCGCCCACCCGGCCGTGCGCGACGCGGTGGTCACGGTGCACGAGCCCACCCCGGGTGACAAGCGCCTGGTGGCGTACTGCGTGCCGGCCGCGGGCCAGGAGCTTCCGAGCGCCTCGGTGCTGGCCGACGACTGCGCGCGGCGCCTGCCGGAGTACATGGTGCCCTCGGCCTTCGTGGCGCTGGAGAGCATCCCGCTCAACGCCAACGGCAAGGTGGACCGGCGGGCGCTGGCCGCGCCCGACCGCTCCTCGATGCGCTCCGAGGACGCTTATGTGGCGCCGCGAACCGGGACGGAGCGGCTGCTCGCCAAGATCTGGTCCGAGGTTCTGGGCGTCGACCAGATCGGGGTGCACGACCAGTTCTTCGAGCTGGGCGGGCACTCGATCCTGATGATCCAGGTGCTGGCCGCGGCCCGTCGCGAGGGCCTCGCCGTCTCGGTCTGGCGCATGTACCAGCACGGGACGCTGATCGACCTCGCCGCGGCGATCGACGAGGACACGGAGACGGCCCACCGCGCGGCGGAGCCTGAGCCCGCTCCTGTCGTGGAGGAGGCGAAGCCCGCCGACGTGGTGATGTCGGCGGAGCTGCTCGCGACGCTGCTGGAACAGGCGTCGGGCGGCGACCGGAGCCGGCTGGCCGAGGGCCCGCTCGCGGAGGTCGCGGCGCTCCTGGGAAAGGCCGCACCGGCGGCTCCCCGGGCGGCTCAGGCAGCTTCGGCGGCCTTCCCGCTGGACGATCTGAACGCCCTCATGGCCGAGCACAAGGTACCCGGGGTGAGCATCGCCGTACTCGGCGCCGACGGCTCGACCGAGCTGCACGGGTCCGGGGTGCTGTCCGCGGGCAGCGCGGAAGCGGTGACTCCGCAGACGCTGTTCCAGGTGGGCTCGATCAGCAAGCACGTCACGGCGCTGGCCGCCCTGCGGCTGGTGGCACAGGGCCGGATCGCCCTGGACGACCCGATCGAGGAGCACCTGACCTCCTGGCAGCTCCCGGAGCTCGCCGCCGCACCCGGTCAGGTGACCGTCCGTCACCTCCTGGGCCACACGGCGGGTCTGGCCAGGCACCGCAGCGTCGGGTTCCGGCCCGGTGAGGAGGTGCCCACTCTGCTCGACCTGCTGGCGGGCACCGGCCCGGTCACCACCCCGCAGGTGAAGCGACAGCTCGTCCCCGGTTCGACGTTCCGCAAGAGCAGCACCCACTACTGGGTCCTCCAGCAGCTGCTGGAGGACGTCACGGGAGAGTCGTTCCAGGAGCTGATGGACCGGCTCGTGCTCGCCCCGCTGGCCATGACGGGCAGCAGCTTCGACCAGGAGTTCCCGCTCACCGCCGGGAGACCGGTGGCGCTCGGGCACCACGCCAAGGGGGTCGCGCTCGACGGCGGCTGGCGCAACCGCGCCCACCTCGCCGCCGCCGGACTGTGGACGACGGCCGAGGACATAGCCAAGGTCGCCCGCCAGATGCGGGCCTCCCTGCTCGGCCTCCCGGACGCTCTGCTGCCCAGCGAGGTCGCCGGTGAGCTGCTCACCGGACACCCGGGGAGCTTCTACGGCCTCGGCACCATCGTCGACGACACCGGTGACGACGCCGAGTTCGGGCACGGAGGCGAACCCGCCGGCTACTGGAACCTCTCGCTCAGCCACCTCAGCACCGGCGTCGGACTGGTCGCCCTGACCAACTCCGACAGCGGCAAGGGCGTCGTCAAGCATCTGACCGCCGCCCTCAGCCGCCTCGAACAGAGCTTTGGCAAGGGCGGATTGATGGCTGACTGGGCGGCGGCGGGAACCGGCGACGCCGCTCCGGCGAACCACCCGCTGCTGAGCGCGGTGGTCACCGAGGAGGACCGCGCATGACTGGACGAGCCCACCCGGCCTCATCCCGGCAGACGATCCGGAGGACACTGTGCAGCACTCATCCGTACGCCACCTGATATCCATCAACGACCTCACAGACGAGGACCTGAACTCCATCGTCGCCGACGGCGTCGCGTTCGCCTCGGGCGGCGTTCGCGGCGGACGGCCGCTGACCGACGAGGTGGTGGGCGTCTACTTCAGCAAGACGTCCACCCGGACCCGCACCGCGTTCTCCAGCGGAGCCCTGCGGCTCGGCGCATCGCTGCTCACGTACGGGCCGGGTGACCTCCAGCTCAACACCGGGGAGACCAGCGAGGACACCGGGGCCGTGCTGTCCCGGATGCTCGATGTGCTGGTCGCCCGTACGGCGGGCGACCCGGCGGAGATGCGGGCCTGGGCGCGGCAGGACCGGATGTCCGTCATCAACGCGATGAGCGCCGACGAGCACCCCACGCAGGCGCTCACGGACCTCACGACGCTCAGCATGACCTTCGGCCGCCTCACCGGGCTGCGCGTCCTGTACGTCGGCGAGGGCAACAACTCCGCCTCCGCCCTGGCCCTCGCGCTCACCCGCTTCGAAGGCACCGAGCTGGAGCTGCGCACCCCGCCCGGGTACGGCCTCGACCCGGCGATGCTGGCGCGGGCCGAGCGGAACGCCGGCCGGTCGGGCGCGCGCATCCGGGAACGCCACGACATGGCGGACCTGCCCGAGGAGTTCGACGCCATCTACACCACGCGCTGGCAGACCACGGGCACGGCGAAGGCCGACCCCGACTGGCGCACGGTCTTCGCCCCCTTCCAGGTGACCGAGGCCCTCTGGGAGGCCAGCCCCAAGGCGGTCTTCCTGCACGACCTGCCCGCGCACCGTGGCGACGAGGTCACCGGTGAGGTGCTCGACGGTCCGCGAAGCATCGCCTTCGGGCAGGCCGAGAACAAGATGCACAGCGCGATGGCGGTACTGAAGTGGTGCCGTGCGGGTGCCTCCGCGGGCGCCGCGCAGCGCCTGTGAGCATCACCGGCCAAGCGGCGCCACCGGTGGCGGACGCGGCGGGACCCACCCCGGTCCCGCTGCGCCGCAACCGCGACTTCCTGCTGCTGTGGAGCGGCGCGGGGCTCACACTCCTCGGCTCCCGGGCCTCGTCCGTGGCCTACCCGCTGCTGCTTCTCTGGTCCACCGGATCGGCGTCGGCGGCGGCCGTGGCGGGGTTCGCCGTGCAACTGCCGCAGTTGCTGTTCCAATTGCCGGCCGGAGCGCTGGTGGACCGCTGGGACCGCAAACGGATGATGATCCTCTGCAGCGCGGGCTGCGCGCTGAGCGCGGCGAGCGTGGTCGTCGGCGTGGCCTCCGGGCGGGTGTGGCTGCCGCATTTGGCGGCCGCCGCGTTCGTCGAGGGCACGCTCATGGTCTGCTACCGGCTGGCCGAGCGGGCCGGCGTACGCCACGTGGTCCCGGCCTCGCAGCTGACGGCGGCGCTCGCCGGGAACGAGGCGAGGGGACGGGCCGCCGGACTCATCGGGCAGCCCGCCGGAAGCGTGGCGTTCGGAGCGGTCAGGTGGTCGCCCTTCCTGCTGGCGGGGGTGGCACACCTGCTCTCGCTGGCCGCTGTCCTGCTGATCAAGAAGCCGTTCCAGCAGAAGCAGGAGCCCGCTGGGCAGCAAAGGATCGGCCCGCAGATCGCCGAAGGAGTGCGGTGGCTCTGGCAGCGCCGCTTCCTGCGGCGGATCACGCTGCTGATCTCCGGCAGCAACGTGATCTTCCAGGCGCTCGCGCTGCTGCCCGCCTTCGTCCTGTACGAGGACGGTCTCTCGGCGGGGACGGTCGGCGTGATCGCTGCGATCAGCGGGGTCGGCGGTGCCTGCGGGGCGCTCGGCGGGGGGTGGACCGCGCGCAGGCTCGGGCTGCCCGTGCTGGTCTGCGCGGCCCTGGCCGCTTGGGCGCTGCTGGTCCCGGCCCTGGCCCTGACCAGGTCCCCCGTCGTTCTCGGTGCGCTGTTCGCCGGGATGAGCTTCGTCGGCGGCGTGGTCAACGTCGCCGGGGGGATCTACCAGGTCCAGATCACGCCCGACGCGCTCCAGGGGCGGGTCAACAGCGTGCTCCAGCTGTTCGGGTCGGGCGCCAACTCGCTGGGCGTCCTGGCCGGCGGGCTGCTCCTGGACGCCCTGGGCGCGGCGGTCACAGCCGCGGCCCTCGGCGCGGTGATGGCCGTACTGGCGCTCACCGCCGCCTGCTCCAAGCTCACCCGTCTTCACCGGCTCACCCACGAATCGCACGAGCCTCACGAATCACCCGACGCTCCATCCAATGCAGCATCCGATGCACAAGGAGAAAGCACATGAACGCGTCCAACGGCTGGGTTCCATTCGTCATCACTCCCGAGAATGCCGGGGTGGAGGCGTCGAGCGCCGGGCTGTTCGAGGTGGTGAGCGACACCTCGGCCATCTCCGACCAGCTCGTCAAGGAGAAGGCCCTGATCTTCCGCGGCTTCGGTGTCACCGAGGAGGAGCTCGAAAAGATCATGAATGAGCTGCTGCCCAACCGCCTGGCCTACGTGCACGGCAACTCGCCCCGTACGAAGGTCGGCAAGAACGTCTACACCTCAACGGAGTACCCGCAGGAGTTCACCATCTCGATGCACAACGAGATGTCGTACGCCCACCGGTGGCCGGCCCGGCTGCTGTTCTTCTGCCAGCAGGCCGCGAAGACCGGCGGCGCGACCCCGGTCACGGACTCCGCGCTGTGGCTGGAGTCGCTCGACCCCGAGGTCCGCGAGGCGTTCACGGGCGGTGTCTGCTACCAGCAGAACCTCCACGACGGCTACGGGCTCGGCAAGAGCTGGCAGGACACGTTCGAGACGAAGGACCGGGCCGAGGTCGAGGCCTTCCTCGGCAACACCGGCGCCACCTGGGAGTGGAAGGGCGACGGCTCGCTGCGCATCCGCCAGGTGCGCCCGGCCACCGCGATCCACCCTGTCACCGGCGCGGAGGTCTGGTTCAACCAGGCGGACCAGTGGCACCCGGCGGGCCTCGGTGACGATACCGCGGCCGCGCTGGCGGCGATTCTCCCGGCGGACGAGCTGCCCCAGTCGGTCACGTTCGCCGACGGCTCGCCGATCCCGGACGAGTACGTCATCCAGGTCCGCGACCGCGGGCTGGAGGCTGCCCAGAACTGCGACTGGCGCACCGGTGACCTGATGCTCATCGACAACATGCTCGTGTCGCACGGCCGCCGCCCCTTCACGGGTGCGCGCCGCGTGCTCGTGGCGATGTCCGACTGAGCCCGGGTGAACACCACTGAGCGTGAGTACCGCGCACTGTGGGACAGCGGAGCCACGCATGTCTGGCAGGGCACCACCCACGGTGCCCCACCCGGCGCCGACCTGCGGCTGCTGTCCGCCGCCGAGCGCACGGTGATGCGCCGCAGACCGCCCACCGAGGGGCTGCGGTACGCGGGTGCCCACATCGCCGTACGCCGGGTCCTGGCCCGGTACCTGGAGGCGCCGCCGGCCGGGATCAGGTTCGGTACGAAGCCCTGTCCCTGGTGCGCGGACCCCGATCACGGCCGACCGGTCGTGACCGGGCCGCCCACCGCCCTCGACTTCAACCTCTCCCACGCGGGGCCGCACTGGGCCCTCGCGGTGACCACCTCGGGACAGGTCGGCGCCGATGTGGAGAACGGCCGGTCGGGAAGCCCGGCCGGCGCCGCCTCCCTGGTCATGTCCCCATCCGAACTGGCACACCTGGACGATCTGCTGGACGACGGCGCACGACAGGCCGCCTTCCTGAGGTGCTGGACCCGCAAGGAGGCAGTAGTGAAGGCGATCGGTACCGGTATCACCGCGGACCTCAAGGCCCTGGAGGTCAGGCCCGAGCACCCGGGCCCCCTCGTCGTGCACGACGGCGAATCGGCGGGCGGCGGCGACTGGCTGGTCCAGGACCTGCCCAGCGGACACAACCTGTTCGTGGCGCTCGCCCGCCCGGCCGGCTCCACCGGACCGGTAATCCTGCGCGATCCGCACCGCCCGGACGCCACAGCCCCGCAGCCGGGCTCCCACTCCATCCTCGAACCCTTCCGCTCCTGAAGGAGCCGACGCATCATGACGACATCCGCGATCACCCTGCCCACCGGCACCGACCTGCCCGGATACCTTCCGCGCGTCTTCCTGGCGCCCGACCCCGGGACCGAAGTCAGTGCATTCATCGCCCGCAACCGGCCGGAGCTCCGCGCCGCCCTCACCGAGCGGGGAGCCGTGCTGCTGCGTGGCTTCCGGGTCGACGGGGTGGACGGCTTCAACGGCTCGGTGCACTCCCTGTCCGGGATGCCGCCCCTGATGTACGCGGAGCGCTCCTCCCCGCGCAGCACCATCAAGGGGCAGGTGTACACCTCGACCGACTATCCGGCGGACGAGGAGATCTTCCTGCACAACGAGAACTCCTATCAGGCGGTCTGGCCCCACACGCTGTACTTCTTCTGCATCGAGCAGGCCCTCACCCTGGGCGCCACGCCGCTCGCGGACATCCGCAAGGTGTACGCGGCCATCGACCCGGACGTACGGGAGGAGTTCACCCGGCGCCGCTGGCGTGTGGTCCGCAACTTCCACCAGGACTTCGGGGTCCCGTGGCAGCAGGCCTTCAACACCGACGACCGGGACGCGGTCGCCGCGTACTGCCGCGACAAGGGCATCGGAGTGGAGTTCACCGAGGGCGGCATGCGGACCACCGCAATCCGCGACGCGGTGCACAGCCACCCCGTGACGGGCGAGCCGGTGTGGTTCAACCACATCACGTTCTTCCACGTCAGCACGCTGGGCGCGGACGTCAGGGAGGGCCTGGAGGAGATATTCGCGCCCGAGGACCTGCCGACCAACTCGTACTACGGGGACGGGGCACTGATCCCGGACGACGTGGTGGCCCATCTGCGCCAGTGCTACCGGGACGCCAGCACCCGTTTCGACTGGGAGCGGCACGACATCCTGGTGGTCGACAACATGCTCGCCGCGCACGCGCGGGAGCCGTTCACCGGTCCGCGCAAGATCGCGGTGGCGATGGCTGAGCCGTCTGCGGGATGAGCTGCGGCTGCAAGAGGAACACGCACCACTGAGTCCGCCGCCGCACCTCTTCGGTGCGGCGGCGGACTCAGTTCTGGATGCCGGTGCTGGACACCGGCGGCGCGGACGGGGTCAGCAGCGCCCCGCGCCGGCCGTCGTCGCGCACTTACAGCCGTCGCCGCCCGGCCCGTACAGCCGGCCGATCGGTTTTATGTCCCGGGGCCGCCTGCTGTGGTAAACGAAGGCGGGCGGCAGGTTGCCCCACACGGTGCGGCCCGCCACCACCTCCTCGAAGTTCACGCCGAGCATCCGGCGGAAGCGCCTGGCCGGCGCGAGCCGCATCGTGTGGACGTATCCGAAGGTGGTGAACGCCCCGTCCACCGGGAGCACATCGCGGACGGCGCACAGCGTCTCGTGCTGCACCCGTCCGGGCAGGGACACCCAGGGCAGACCGCTGATGACGACGTCCGCCGTGCCGTGGCCGCATGCGGCGAGCAGCCGGGGCAGCTGGGCGGCCTTAGCGTTGAACACCTCGACCCGCGGGAAGCGTCTGCCCAGGGACTCGGCCAGTCGGGGGTTGATCTCCACGGCCACATGATGGCCGCGCCCGCCCAGCAGCTCCTGGATCAGTCCGGTGAACGCGCCGGTTCTGGGGCCGAGTTCGACGACCACGGGGTCACCGGCCTCGGGTACGGGTGCCGTGACCGCCGCAGCGAGCCTGCGTGAACTCGGTGCCACCGCCCCGACCTGCATGGGGGACCGCAGAAACTCATGGAGCATCACCCCGGTGTCGCTCGTCAACGTGCTCTGCCTCTCAGGATCGTATGGTGATGGCCGCTTGCAGCCCCGGGGCCATGGGCGGCCCGGGGCCGCCGACGACCCCGGGCCGCGAAGAGCCCTGCCGGAGCCCGGACTACTCGCGCATCCCGGCCAGTTCGACGGGCCGGGTGCGCAGGGCGAAGGAGGCGGGCAGTACGGCGGAGATGATGGCCAGTACGGCGCTGGCTGCGACGACCGCGCCGATGGTCCCCCAGGGCACGACGACCGCCGACCACACGTCCAGCAGCCCCAGCGCGCCCCACACCCCGAGCAGGTTCAGCGCGGCGACGGCGCCGCCGATCACGGCTCCCACCGCGACCACCACCAGGGCCTCCACAGCGACCAGGCGCAGGACCTGCGGTTTGGTGGCGCCGGAGAGGCGGAGCACCGCGAGGTCACGGACCCGGTCGGAGGTGGCCATCACCAGGGTGTTGGCCAGAGCGATGCCCGTGTAGACGAGGGCGATGCCCAGGATCATCAACAGGCCGAGCCGGGTGTTCTCGCTGGAGCGCGGGTAGTGCTCGTTCACCCACTCGCTCTTCGTGAGCACCTCGGTGCCGGTCGCGGTGCCCGCCTCGCGCAGGGTCGCCGCGACGGCCGCCCGGTCGGCGCCGTCCTTCACCTTGACGTCGATCCGGTCGATTCCGGCGCCCGCGGCGTTGCGCGGGGTCAGATACACCCCGTTGCTGCCGGTGCCCGTGCCGAGGACGGCGGCCACCTTCAGCGAAACCTTGCGGCCGTCGCCCAGCCAGACGGACACCTGCTGCCCCACGGTCGTGGTCAGCCACTCCTCGTTGACGACGATGCTCCGGTCGTCGAGGTCGGTGAGCTTGCCCGCCACCACGGGCAGGTCGGAGACGGCCGCAAGGCCGGCCGGAGTGACGGCCTTCGCCTCGGACTTGACCAGGGCCGTGCCCTCTTCGAGCACGGTCACCCCGGTGGAGCGCGAGGCGCTGACCGTGGCGCCTTCGTCCTCGACGTGCCGGATGCGCTGGACGAACTGCGGGGAGACCGAACGGCCTTCACCACCCGAGGAGATCACGAAGTCGGCGACGGTGTGGTTGCGCGCCTCGGTGGCCTTGGCCTCGTTGATGGTGGCCGTGGTGCCCATGAGGGAGGCGGCGAGGGCGACGGTGATGATGACGGGGGCGGCCACGGCGGCGGTCCTGCGTACCCCGGCGTTGGCGTTCTCCCTGGCCAGTACACCGGTCGCGCCGGGCAGCTGGGCGGGCAGCCAGGTCAGCAGCTGGGTCAGCGGCCGCACCAGGACCGGTGCGAACAGGGCGAACCCGACGATCAGCAGCATCGGCTGGGTGATGTAGGTCTTGCGCTTGAGTACGTCCCCGGGGTCGGAGACCAGCGCCATGCCCAGCAGTCCGAGCCCGGTCAGCAGCACGAGCGTGGCCATCAGCCAGCGGCTCACCGGCATCGCCCGGCTGTCGACGGCCGATTCGCGCAGGGCCTCGATCGGGCCGACCTTCCCGGCCCGGTAGGAGGAGACCAGCACCCCGGCCATCGCCACGAACAGGCCGGTCCAGAAGGCGGTGTGCAGCGGCCAGGTCTGGTTTCCGATGGCGAACCAGCGCGGCGCGATCTCCACGTCGACCATCCAGTCGGCGAGGCGCGGCGCTCCGGCGGCGCCCAGCCAGCAGCCTGCGGCCGAGGCCAGGATGCCGATGACGACGGCTTCCGCGTACACCATCCTGCGCACCTGGTTGGGTGTGGCGCCCGCCGTGCGCAGCAGGCCGAACTCGCGCCTGCGCTGGGCCACGGCGAAGGAGAACGTCGAGGCGACGACGAAGACGGAGACGAAGCCGGTGATGGCGGCCGCGGTGCCCAGCAGCGCGTTGACGGAGACCAGGGCCTCGTTGTCGCGGTCCGGGTCGGGGTCGGCGCGGCGCCGCTCGTCGCCGGTGAGGACGACCATGCCGGTCTTCTCGCCGGCGACCGCCCGTACCGCGTCGGCGGCCGCGTGCACCACCACGGCGTCGATGACGGGGGAGATCCTGGCGGCCTCCGCGTCGGTGAAGAACACGGCGGTCTCGAAGCCCGCCGTCCGTACGGTTCCGACCACGGTTTGGGTGGTGGTGCCGGCCGACGTGGCGACCCTGATCCGGTCCCCCGTCCGCACCTCGGCGCCGGGCCCGGCCGTGACGACGACCTCCCCGGGCGCTGAGGGGGCGCGTCCGCCGGAGAATCTGTACGGGGTGGAGCCCGCGACCGACCAGGGGTGGCCGACCGTTCCCTCACCGTCGCCGTCCAGGTCCGCGTCCTGGACGTTCACCGGGAAGGTCCGGTCCTGGACCGTGTTGCCGAGGCCGGCCAGTTCGGCGGCCAGCTTCTCGGGCACCGGGCGGGGGTTGTCCAGCGGCTGGGTCCGGATGCCGATCGGGGTGTCGACCCGGAGCCGGTCGGAGGCCTGGACGACGACGGGGGCCTTCGCGAACCGTTCGGGGCCCCGGTCCGGGGCGCTGAAGGTGGCCGCGAGCGCGAGCCCGGTGGTGGCGATGAGCCCGACGCCCAGGGCCAGGGCGATGAAGGAGCCGACGAAGGTGACCCAGCGGGTCTTCATGCCCTGCAGTGCGAGGCTCAACACGGGACCGCCGCCAGGTTCGTCATGCGCGCGGCGACCTGCTCGGCGGAGGGCGAGTACAGCTCGTCCTGTACCCGGCCGTCGGCCAGGAACAGCACCCGGTCCGCGTAGGAGGCGGCGATCGGGTCGTGCGTCACCATGATCACGGTCTGGCCGCGGTCCACCATCGAGCGGAGCATGGACAGCACCTCCCGGCTGGTGGTGGAATCCAGGGCGCCGGTCGGCTCGTCCCCGAAGAGCACCTCGGGCCGGGTCACCAGGGCGCGGGCCAGGGCCACGCGCTGCTGCTGACCACCGGACATCTCGCTGGGCCGGTGCCCGGCCCGCTCGCGCAGCCCCACCTGGTCCAGCACTTCCAGCACCTGTGACCGCTTCGGGCGGCGCCCGGCCAGCCGCAGCGGGAGCGCCACGTTCTGCGCGGCGGTCAGCGAGGGCAGCAGGTTGAAGGCCTGGAAGACGAACCCGATGCGCTTGCGGCGCAGCAGCGTCAGCTTCGCCTCGCTGAGCCGGGTCAGATCCGTGTCGCCCAGGAACACCTGGCCGCTGGTCGGCCGGTCAAGACCCGCGGTGCACTGGAGCAGAGTCGACTTGCCGGAGCCCGAGGGGCCCATGATGGCGGTGAAGGTGCCCTTGGGAATGTCCAGGCTGACCCGGTCCAGAGCGGTTACCGCACTGGCGTTCTTGCCATAGGACCGGGTGACCGAACTGAGCCGGACGGCTGCTTGATTCATGGTTTCCACTCAACAGGGCCCGCGCTTCCGACACATCGGAGCGGAGCGGAATCTTGAGGGTGGAGGTAGCTCCACCCTCCTGTGCACGATGGCTGCACCCGTACGGAAAAGGCAGCGAACCGGAAGGCAGGAACCTGCCGGGACAGGACCCTGCACGCCCGAGGGCGTCCGTCAGCCACCTCCGGGCCGGATCATGACGGGCACGAGTGGGCCGGAAGGGGCCCGGAGAGGTGGATTCGCGTGACGGTCATCGACGCCAGAAAAGGGAACCAGTGGTTCCGGACGTATCGACGGGACGGGAGGGTCAGGGCCCGGCTGGTCTGCTTCCCGCACGCGGGCGGCACGGCGACCCTGTTCCACCACTGGCCGGGGCGTGTCCCCGTCGATGTGGAGGTGCTCGCCACGCAGTACCCGGGCCGGCAGGAGCGGTTCGCCGAGCCCTGCATCGAGGACATGAGCGAACTGGCCGACCGGATCACCGACGCGCTGGGACCTCAGGTCACCGGGGAGCGGCAGCTGCCACTCGTCCTGTTCGGGCACAGCCTCGGCTCTGCGGTGGCGTACGAGGTGGCGTGCCGCCTCGACGAACGGCACGGCATCGTTCCCGACCGCGTCATCGTGTCGGGACGCGGCGCGCCCCACACCGAGCGCGGCGGCACCCTGCACGCCCTGGACGACGACCGGCTCATCGCCTCGGCCCGACGGCTGGGCGATCTGGCCTCGTCCGTCTACGACGACCCCGACCTGCGCCCACTGCTACTGCCGTCCCTGCGCAGTGACTTCCGGCTGATCGAGTCCTACCGGCCTCAGGACCCTGCCCCGCTGCGGGCGCCCATCACCGCGGTCGGCGGCGACCGCGACCCGGGCTGCCAGGTCGCGGAACTGGAATCCTGGTCGGCGCTCACCACAGGTGGCTTCGAGAGCCGGATCTTCCCCGGGGACCATTTTTACTTGGTACCGGTGGAGGCGGAGCTGCTGGCGTTCATCGCCGGACGCCTCTGAACGAGCACCGTGGCATCGGCCCTACCGGGCCGCCGCGCCTTCCGCCGATCCGCGCCGCAGCGCGAGCAGTGCCGGGAGCGAGGTGGTGACCAGCAGCAGCGCCGAGGCGCCGGCCAACACGCCGGAGCCACCCCACTGCTGCCACGAACTGCCGGCCAGAAGCCCCATCGCCACACAGGCCGGGGCCCACAGCAGGCTGCCCAGGACCGACCAGAGCAGATACCGCCGCCAGGGCACCCGCATGGTGCCGCTCATGACCGGAACCATCGTGCGGAGCGCCACATTGAACCGCCCGAGCAGCACCGCCCGGCCGCTGTACGTACTGACCGCGCTCAACGCGGCCCGGTACTTGCGCGACTGGGTGACCTGGGCCGGCAGCCCGGCGGCGATCCTGGCCCCCCACACCCGTCCGACGAGATGACCGAGCACATTGCCCGCCACCGCACCGAGCACCGCGACAGCGAGCGCACCGGCCAGCGGAAGCGTGCCGTGGTGCGCTAGCACCCCGCTCACCACCAGAGCGGTCTGGGAAGGAAGAAGCATGCCCAACACCGGAAGCACCGGTTCCACCGCGGGTAGCAGGAACACGAGGACCAGCGTCAACCAGACAGGCACAGTGGACAACTGGGTCTGGAGCCAGTCCATGGGGGTCCCCTCGATGTGGCACGGCCCCGAAGTGCGGGGCGGGAGCAGTCGGCTGCCCACTGCCTCAAGGAGACCTGATCGGCCGGGTCCGGCACATTGCAACTGGGAGGACTCTTCCAGGAGAGACAGGGCCCACCCCAAGGGTGGAGCTAGCTGGGTGGTCCGCCCGCTCGACGTCTCATAGCGTGCCCTCATGCACTCCCCCAGCCTCTGGCAAGCGCTCCAGGAGCGGCGTTATGTCCGCAGCAGTTGGCCGTGGCGCTCGGCGCTCTATCTGCTGACCAGCGTGCCGCTCGGTATCGCCACGCTGGCCACGGTCCTTCTGCTGGCCGTCGCGGGCAGTGTGCTCACGGCGGTCCTGATCGGCATTCCCCTGCTCCTCACCCTCGCCCTCACCGGCATCCCGCTGGCCGCCCTGGAGCGCCGCAGGGTCCGGCTCCTGGACAGGGATCCGATCCCCGGACCGCACCGCGAGCCCCACAGCACCGGGCTGTCCGCCTGGTTGCGTACGCGGCTCCAGGAGCGGGCCACCTGGCGGGAGCTGGGCTACGCGCTGCTGTTCGCCTGCTTGTTGTGGCCCCTTGAAGGGCTCGCCGTCGGCACGGTCCTCACCATCTGCGGCGGCCTGATCGCCACGCCCGCGATGATGGCCGCGGGCGGCGACGAGGAGGCCCGCGTACTCAAGCTCTGGATCGCCGACTCCTATCCGGAGGCCTTCGCCGCCCTGCTGGCCGGTGTCCTGCTCCTCCCGGTGCTCGCCTATCCGCTGGGCGTACTGGCTGCCGGCCGCGCCGTACTGACCAGGCAGCTGCTCTCCATCCCGGAGACCGGTCTCGACTCCCGTATCCAGGAGCTGGGCCGTTCCCGAATGCGGCTGGTGGACGCCTTCGAGGCGGAACGCCGCCGTATCGAACGCGACCTGCACGACGGGGCGCAGCAGCGACTCGTCGCCCTGTCCATGACGCTGGGCTTGGCCAGACTGGAGAACCCCGCCGAGCCGCTCGGCAGTCTGCTGACCAAAGCACAGGAGGAGGCGGGCGTCGCCTTGGTGGAGATCCGGGAACTGATCCGGGGCATCCACCCCCAAGTCCTCACCGACCGTGGCCTGGAAGCGGCCGTGGAGGACATCGCCGACCGCTCTGCGGTCCCGGTGGATGTGAGTTTCGAGCTGCCCGGCCGCATGCTCGAAGCCATCGAGACGGCCGTCTACTTCGCGATCTGCGAGGCCCTGGCGAACGTGGCGAAACACAGCCGGGCGACCAGGGCGAAGGTGACCGGGCAGGCCGAGAAGGGCAGGCTCACCGTGGAGGTCGAGGACAACGGGATCGGCGGCGCCGACACGGTCGACGGAACAGGTCTCCAGGGTGTGGCCGATCGCATCTCGGTGCTCGGGGGTCACCTGCTAGTGTCCAGTCCGCCCGGGGGGCCCACGGTGTTCCGTCTTCAAGTCCCCTGCTCACCGGCTCGATCGAGGACCTAATGTTGCGCATCGTTTTGGCCGAGGACAGCGTGCTCCTGCGGGAGGGCCTGGTCGGTCTGCTGGAGCGTTTCGGCCATCAGGTGGTCGCCGGAGCGGGCACTGCTCAGGAACTGACCGAGGCGGTCCTCGAACACCACCCGGACATCGTGGTGACCGATGTACGGATGCCGCCCGGCTTCTCCGACGAGGGCCTGCGGGCCGCGGTCGAGCTGCGCAAGCAACAGCCGGACCTGCCCGTCCTGGTGCTCAGCCAGTACGTCCAGCGCACCTACGCCGAGGACCTGCTCGACTCGTCGGACGGTACGGGCGTCGGCTATCTGCTCAAGGAACGCATCGGCAACGTCGAGGAGTTCATCGACGCCCTGCACCGGGTGGCCGAAGGCGCCACGGTGGTCGATCCGGAAGTCGTCAGGCAGCTGATCCGGCACCGCCGCGATCCCATGTCGCGGCTGACGGCCCGCGAGCAGCAGGTACTGGCGCTGATGGCGGAGGGCAAGTCCAATGCCTCGATCTCCTCGGCCCTGACGGTCAGCGAAGGCACGGTCAGCAAGCACTTCGGCTCGATCCTCACCAAGCTCGACCTGAGCCTGTCCGACTCCACGAACCGCAGGGTGCTCGCGGTACTCGCTTTCCTGCGCGGCTGAGGGCTGTCCCGCAATCCCTGGCGGGCACACGACGACAGCTACGGCATCCCAAGCGGCGGACCGACCCCGGCGAGGCCCCCTGCAGCCACCGCGGAGCCGTCGTCGAACCCGTCTTCGAACAGCTCCTGACCTGCCACGACGGCGGCCGGCTCATGCTCCGCGACGAGGACGGCGGCCGCGCCGAGTGGTGCCCTGCTGACCGCCGGCCACAACCTCCGCGGGAACGTCCGACACGCCGGCACCGCCGGACTGATCACCGCGATGTGCTGACCACCCCGGAGCTCGGCGCCGCCACAGGCCCTTACAGGCCGTACTCGACGAGCGAGACCTCAACCCACAGGCCCACGGGCGGCGACGGATCGGCCACGATCGGCCCCGCCGATCTCGGCCGATCGGTCGCTTGCCCGGTGAGACACGCTCCCGGCGTCGGCACGGGACATGCGCGGGGGTGCACCATTTTCCCGCCATGCCCGTCCGGTCACTCGCCGGTCTGCGCGGCCAGCCACACCACCCACAGGAACCCACCCACCGCCCACATCCACCAGAGCGTCACCCCGTCACCCGTCATCCGGCGAGCCAGCCGCGCTGGGCGGCAAGCGCACCCAGCTGGAACCGGCTGCGGGCGCCCAGCCGGCTCATCAGCTCGGCGGTGATCCGGCGGCTGGTGCGTACGGACACACCGAGCTTGCGGGCGATGACCTCGTCGGTGAGCCCGGCGGCGAGCAGCCCCAGTACGGCGCTCTCCTGATCGGCCGGAGCACCGTCGGAATTCCGGCAACGGTCACGGTCCTCGCCGAACCGTGAACCGGCCTGCCAGATCTGCTCGAACAGCGCCTGCAGCGCGCCGACCGGCCCCGGGCTGGACAGCAGGAAGGCGCCCAGGTCCGGATCATGGGGATCCACCGGGACGAGCGCCACCCGCCGGTCCCAGATGATCATCCGCAGCGGCAGATGGGCGACGGTCCTGACCTGCCCGCCCTGCTCGCCGAGCCACTGGGCGTACTCACTGGTCGGCCGGTCATTGCGGATGCTGTCCAGATAGACGCACCTGACCCGCACCGATCGCTCCAGCAGCATCAGGTCCAGCGGCCGGGACTGCTGGAGGCTCACCGCCGGCTGCGCACCGCCCGGCAGGAACACCTCGCACTCGTCACGGCATTCGTGGCTGACCTTCTCGATGGCGGCCTGGATCGCATCCGGCCCGCTCGCCAGCGTCACCGTGCTCGGAGCGAGCCGGTGCTCCTCGTCCCGGTAGTCGGCGATCAGCCGGGCCACCGCGAGCTTGCTCTCCGAAAGTGTCTGCTGAAATTTCAGCAGTTCCATTTCCTGGGACTGAATCAGCATTTTGAGCCCGAGTTCGGGATCCACCGGACGTGAACTTTCGCGGTTCTCCAAGGAAGGCCGCACCAGTGAAAGCTCGGAAAGCTCGGCGAGTGCGGTGGAAACCCGGTCGACGGACCAGCCGAACTGTTCTGCCATCACTTGCACCTCTGCGGTCGGTTCTTTCAGTAGAGTGCGATAGGCATATTCCGCATCCTGGCCTAGTCCGATCTCCTTGAGCATGCCATTCCCCCTCCGTGCTGCGACATTCCCCCACGCCACGAGCGGACCGAACCGTTCGCTTGGTTCCCACTTCACTGTCGAAGCAGGCGGCACTGGAGGAAAGTCAATCGAAGCCCGCCGGCCTCTTGAGGGGGAGCTTAGCCGTAGCCTCTTTCGGCACATTTTCGCGAGGATTCCCCAGCAGAAATCGCGGAAAAATGTAGTTAAAAATTGGGTGAGGTACGGTTTGACCAGAACGAACGAAGCAGCTTACGAGGGGGATCTCAAGAATGCGTAAGAACAGAGCTTTCTTCGCGGCGGCCATCGGTGCGGCCTGCCTGAACGTCGTGCTCTTCGCCGGTACGGCGAACGCAGGTACGGACGACGACCTGCCCTGGACCAAGGCGGGCTCGACGCTCACCACGACTGTCGGCACGGACGACGACCTGCCCTGGACCGGCCCCACCCCGTCCCCGCTCCCCGCCGCGGCCACCATCACCGCGGACGCACCGTCCGGCGACACCGACCCGGACACGGGCGGGGCGAACCCGGACCTGCCCTGGACGCGCTGACAAAGCAGGCAACACAAAGCGTGCAGCACAGCACCACCACACAAGGCGCAGGCCGAGAAGGCATCCAGGGGGGTTCCTCGTGACGACCCGGGTCAGGCAGTGGTGCACCGTCAAATGCGCCCAAACCTCTTACCGGACAAGGGCGGGTCGCCAGAACGCAGGACTGCGGCCGGTCCGCGCCGGAACGTCTTGATCTGCCGAAACGCTGACTCCGCCTCCCACCTTTCCCGGTACAGAGCAGCCAGCTCCACCGCCGGAAACGTCAACGGGTCCAGCAGGTCGGTCAGCAACCTGACCGCCTCACCGCCGTCGATTCGGTACTCGATCACCCGGACCAGCACACCGCCCGGGTGCGCGCCCTTCTGCCCCGCCAGGTTCATCCTCGCCAAGTAGGTGCCGTCAGCGAGATGCTCGACCGGACGGTGAGCCACCGGTGAACGGGCCCGGAGCAGGAGATGCGACCCGGCTTCCAGATACGCCTTCCACAAAGCAAACCCGGGAAAGTTGCGGTCCATGACCACGAGCATCCCGCGGCACTGAACATACCGGAGATAGGAGTGAGCACCCCCCTCCCCTCCGGCCCACCCGGGCTCACAGCACGGATCAGGGACGCGACCGCCACCGGCGTCTCCAGTGCGACCAGCACCTCGGCTACAGGGCGACATCACCAGGGACCGCAGCCGCATCGGCAAAGGCTCAGTTGGCCAGGCACTTGAGCCACAGTCCTCCCCGACCCAGCCGGGGCCACTTACTCGTCCGCTCCACAACCGCCCAACCGTCAACCGGTCATGATTGACCGTCATCCAGCGCGAGGCTGCCGCTCCTGGCATGCTTTGACCAGAAGCCTGGCGCGCAGAGGAAGTCGCCATCGGTGCTGGTCCATACACATCTGAAGGGAGCCGCATCTCCGATGGCCTTGAGGAACCTCCAGTATCAAGAGGACTATCGCTCTGGCTACAACAACCTCGTGGAGGAGTTCTTTCGCCCGTCCCTGCGCGAGGCGAGCACGTATTGGCGGGCAGCCGGCTACTTCTCGAGCACTGCGCTGGAGTCCTTCGGGTCCCCCCTAGGTGAGCTCGTACTCAACAGCGGAAGGATCCGCCTGGTAACGAGCGTTGAACTCACTGAGGCCGATCTCAATGCAATAGCCAACGGTAGCTCCAAGGAGACGATCTGCGCCGAACGACTGGAACAGATTGTCTCTGATGAGTTCGCAGACGGTGTAGGCGATGGTGTAGCAAGGCTCAGCCGCCTACTGGAGTTGGACCGCCTGGAGATTCGGATCGCGGTTCCTAAGACCTGTCCCGTAACTGCTGGTCAGGGGTGAGATGATCTTGCTGTGTCTGGTGTGATCACGGCGTCGCAGCCCTCCTGGATAGGTCCGTTCAGCGGGTTGAGCCCGCGTCAGTTCGGCAAGTTGATCACTGCGCTTCGGCGGGAAGGTGCGGATCCGGTGCGCAAGGGCCGGCCGTGGAGCCTGCCGCTGGAGGACCGCGTCCTGTTGGTCGCCGCCTACTGGCGGACGAACCTGACCCTGCGGCAGCTGGCGCCGCTCTTTGGGGTGTCGAAGTCCGCGGCCGATCGCATCATCGACCATCTCGGGCCGTCGCTCGCGCTCCAGCAACGCAAGAGGTTCCGCAAGGACACCGTGCTGATCGTGGACGGCACCCTGGTCCCCACCCGCGACCACAGCATCGCCGAGCAGTCCAAGAACTACCGGTACTCCACCAACCACCAGGTCGTCATCGACGCGGACACCCGGCTGGTCGTCGCGGTCGGCCGCCCGTTGCCCGGCAACCGCAACGACTACAAGGCGTGGGAGCTGTCCGGCGCGAAGGCCGCCGTCGGCAGGACCACGGTCATCGCGGACGGCGGCTACCGGGGCACCGGCCTGGTCATCCCGCACCGCCGCGAACCCGGCCAGAGCGAACTGGAGCCATGGAAAGAAGAGCACAACGCATCGCACCGCAAGGTCCGCGCCCGCGTCGAGCACGCCTTCGCCCGGATGAAGACCTGGAAGATCCTCCGCGACTGCCGCCTCAAAGGTGACGGCGTCCACCACGCGATGCTCGGCATCGCCCGCCTGCACAACCTCACCCTCGCCGGGTGACGAAGGAACAAGCAGGTCAGCGAGCACGCCGTAGATCATTTACGGGACAACGCTTAAGCACGGATCCGGCATCTACCACGAGAAGATCGGCGTCTTCGAGGACACGGGCGGCTCTTCGGCGCATACGCCCGGCGCTTCGTGCTGGCAGGGTGGAGGGGGCCAGGCCTCCCGTGCTGAAGGTCGAGAATCCACAGACTGATGTGATCTCGGGTGAGCCTGCTCCCCCGGTCCGAGACTGACAGCTCGCCGAACCACGGGATCATGTGGTTATCGATGAACCTGGTGTAGTTAGTTCTGGTGTGCTCGGATATGTCCGTTAGCAGCCCCACATAGGCATGCGCGTAGACAGAGAACTTCTCCGAGTCGGGCATCTCAGGCTCGCCCGGCTTGACGAAACCCTCGCCCTTGACCCACTCCGGCGGCCATTGCTGTCCGTGACCATTCACCAGGTCGCGGAAGCGTTTCGCCGCCCCTTCGTCGTCGAAGGTCTCGCGCTGGGTCTGCCCCGTTCGGGAGCCACCAGTCCGCCACATCACGGTGTAGGAGGGGTCGCCGCTCAGGCGTTCATTGGTCCTGACGTAAGCCATAAGAAGGAGCCTACGGTGGGTCGGTGCAGCGTTCGTGCAGCGAACGGCAGGGCCCGACTAAGGTCGAGACGGCGTTTCCGCAGGTCACGACGTTTCTGCTGTGGTGGGGCGGGTGGGACTCGAACCCACGGCCGACGGATTATGAGTCCGCTGCTCTAACCGGCTGAGCTACCGCCCCAAGCGGCGTGTCGCGCACAGGTGTGCGTGCCGTCTGCCGCAGCATAGCCGCTCATACGATCTCCTGCCTCGATGATCGACCAGGCACAGGCCCCCCTCGCGACCCCGAGGGCTGCCTCAGGGCCCGCACGGCCGCTCCGGGCGGTGGACCAGGACGCGAACCGGGCATGAAAAAGGACCCCCACGGGGTCCTCGTTCAGCATGCTCCCCCGACTGGACTCGAACCAGTAACCTGCCGGTTAACAGCCGGCTGCTCTGCCAATTGAGCTACGGAGGACCGAGCTCCCCCGACTGGACTCGAACCAGTAACCTGCCGGTTAACAGCCGGCTGCTCTGCCAATTGAGCTACGGAGGAATGCCTCGTCTGCATCGAACGCACCTACCTGGGTATTCGCCAGAGGGCGCGCGCTCGCTGCGACACATACATTAGCGCAAGCAGGGGGGTGCTTCGCCAATCGGTGCTCCCCGGCGCCGTCGCCGCACCGCAGAACCGTGCAGACCTGCACGCAGTCCTACACAAGGAAAGGGTGGCCGCCATGCGTTACCGGCTCACGTTCGTCACCGGAGTCGTCCTGGGTTACGTGCTGGGCACGAGGGCCGGACGCGAGCGCTACGAGCAACTGAAGAAGTCAGCGCAGCGGTTCGCGCAGAACCCCGCCGTGCGCAACACCGCGGAGACCGCGGCCCAGCAGGGCCGGGACATCGCGGGCCGGGCGTACCACGTGGTGAGTGACAGGATGGGCGACCGGATGCCCGAGTCGGTCTCGCAGCGGGTGCGCGCCCTGCGCGAGCGCAGCGCGCAGGGCGCCGGCGAGGACGACTGGGGCACGAGCAACACCTGACCGGGCCCCGGTGACACCCGGCGGGGAGCCCGCGGCGGACCGGCCCGGCGTCGCGACGCCGCCGGGTACGGCAGAATTTTGGCCATGGGGATAGTCGCCGGGTTGGACAGTGCGCCCGATTTCACTCGCATCGTCGTCTGTGACGCGGACAGCGGGACCGTGCTCAAACAGGGGTATGCACCACATCCGGTGGACAACCCCCAGGGCACGGGCCGCCCGTCCGACGTCGACCCGCAGAGCTGGCTGTACTCGCTGGGCGAGGCGGCGGGCGGCGGTCTGCTCGAGGGCGTCCAGGCCATCGGGGTGTCCGCGCAGGCGAACGCGCTGGTGCCACTGGACTCCCAGGGCAACACCGTGCGGCCCGCCGTGGTCGGTGCCGACAAGCGGGCCCAGGTCGCCGCGGCCGATCTGATCGACGCGCTCGGCGGCCGTGCGGCGTGGGCGCAGGCGGTGGGCAGCGTGCCGCAGGCCGCGCACCCGGTGACGAAGCTGCGCTGGCTGGCCCGTACGGAGCCCGAGAACGCGGCGCGCACCGCCGTGCTGCTGCAGGCGCACGACTGGCTGGTGTGGCAGCTCCTGGGCCGTCCGGTGCGCCGGACCACCGACCGGGGCGGCGCGTCCGGCACCGGCTACTGGGCGGCGGCGACCGGGAACTACCGGGCCGATCTGGTGGAGCTGGCGCTCGGGCACCAGACCATGCTGCCGGAGGTGATCGGCCCCGCCGAGGCCGCCGGGGCCACCCCGGAGGGGCTGCTGATCTCGGCGGGCACCGGGGAGACGATGGCGGCGGCGTTCGGGCTCGGGATCGGTCTGGGCGACGCGGTGGTGTCGCTGGGCGCGTCCGGCTCGGTCATGGCCGTCCACCCCGAGGCGCTCTACGACCCGAACGGCATGATCACCGCGCTGGCGGACGCCACCGGGATGCACCTGCCCGTCGTCACCACGCTGAACGCGGTACGGACCCTGCGCGGGACCGCGGAGCTGCTCGGGCTGCCCGATCTGGAGAGCCTGTCCGAGCTGGCGATGAAGTCGACGCCGGGCTCGCACGGGCTGGTGCTGCTCCCCTATCTGGAGGGTGAGCGGACGCCGAACCTGCCGCACACCGCCGGGACCCTGTCGGGGCTGCGGCGCGAGTCCATGAAGCCGGAGCACCTGGCCCGGGCCGCGTTCGAGGGGATGCTGTGCGGGCTCGCGGACGCGCTGGACGTGATGCGCGGCCGGGGCGTGGAGGTCCGGCGGGTGTTCCTGCTGGGACAGGCCGCGGAGCTGCCCGCCGTGCAGGCGGCGGCGCCCTCGCTGTTCGGGGCGCAGGTGATGGTGCCGCAGCCCGCGGACTACGCGGCGATCGGCGCGGCCCGGCAGGCCGCGTGGGCGCTCGGAACGTCCCAGGGCACCCTCGACCCGCGGACACCGCCCGTCTGGCAGGGCGCGGCGGCGCAGGTGCTGGAGCCGGGCGAGGACCTGGCGGTGGGACAGGCGGTGCGCCAGCAGTTCGTGTCGGTGCGCGAGCAGACCCACCCGGGGGCGTTCCGGATGTGACCGGACAGGCTGCAGAGGGGGCACCGACGGCGCGCGGAACCGGATTCAATCGGTTGGGGTAACGCGGGTGGAGTGCCCGACGATAGGGGCCAGGGGCAACCACTGGCCCCCGCCGACCACCCGAGAGATCCAGCGTGCTGATACGACTACTGCGGACTTACCTGCGGCCGTACAAAAGACCCATCGTCCTTCTGGTGCTGCTGCAGTTCCTGCAGACCTGCGCCACGCTCTACCTGCCCACCCTCAACGCCGGCATCATCGACGACGGTGTCGTCAAGGGGGACACCGGCTACATCCTGTCCTACGGCGCCCTGATGATCGGCATCTCGCTGGCACAGGTCGTGTGCAACGTCGCGGCCGTGTACTACGGCGCCCGGACCGCTGCGGCGCTCGGGCGGGACGTGCGCGGGGCCGTCTTCGACCGGGTGCAGTCGTTCTCCGCGCGGGAGGTCGGCCACTTCGGCGCGCCCTCGCTGATCACCCGTACGACGAACGACGTCCAGCAGATCCAGATGCTGGCCCTGATGACGTTCACCCTGATGGTGTCGGCACCGATCATGTGTCTGGGCGGCATCGTGATGGCGCTCGGTCTGGACGTCCCGCTGTCCGGGGTGCTGGTCGCGGTGGTGCCGGTGCTGGGCGTCTCGGTGACGCTGATCGTGCGGCGGCTGCGTCCGCTGTTCCGGACCATGCAGGAGCGGCTCGACACGGTGAACCGGGTGCTGCGCGAGCAGATCACCGGCAACCGGGTGATCCGGGCGTTCGTCCGGGACGCGTACGAGCAGCGGCGGTTCGGGAGGGCCAACGCCGAGCTGACCGAGGTGTCGCTCGGCACCGGCAATCTGCTGGCGCTGATGCACCCCGTGGTGATGACGGTGGTGAACCTGTCGTCGGTCGCGGTGGTGTGGTTCGGTGCGCACCGGATCGACAGCGGGGGCATGCAGATCGGTGACCTGACCGCGTTCCTCGCCTACCTGATGCAGATCGTCATGGCCGTGATGATGGCCACCTTCATGTTCATGATGGTGCCGCGGGCCGAGGTGTGCGCCGAGCGTGTCCGGGAGGTGCTGGACACCTCCTCCAGCGTCGTACCGCCCTCGTCGCCCGTCACCGAGCTGCCCCGGCACGGTCATCTGGAGATCCGGGGCGGTGGCTTCCGCTTCCCGGGTGCCGAGGAGCCGGTGCTGAAGTCGGTGGACCTGGTGGCCCGGCCGGGCGAGGTGACCGCCGTCATCGGCTCGACCGGCAGCGGCAAGTCGACGCTGCTCGGGCTGGTCCCCCGGCTGTTCGACGCGACCGACGGCGAGGTCCTGGTGGACGGCGTGCCCGTCGCGGACCTCGATCCGGCGCTGCTCGCGAGGACGGTCGGGATGGTGCCGCAGAAGCCGTACCTGTTCGCGGGGACGGTGGCGACGAATCTGCGGTACGGCCGTCCGGACGCCACGGACGCCGAGTTGTGGCACGCGCTGGAGGTGGCGCAGGCCAGGGAGTTCGTGGAGCGGCTGGAGGGCGGGCTCGACGCGCCGGTCGCGCAGGGCGGGACGAACGTCTCCGGCGGCCAGCGCCAGCGGCTCGCGATCGCGCGGACGCTGGTGCAGCGTCCCGAGATCTATCTGTTCGACGACTCCTTCTCCGCGCTCGACTACGCGACCGACGCGGCGCTGCGGGCGGCGCTGGCCGAGGAGACCGCCGAGGCGACGGTGGTGATCGTGGCCCAGCGGGTGGCGACCATCCGGGACGCCGACCGGATCGTGGTCCTGGACGAGGGCCGGGTCGCCGGCACCGGCCGGCACCACGACCTGATGGCGGACAACGAGACCTACCGGGAGATCGTGCTCTCCCAGCTGACGGAAGCGGAGGCCGCCTGATGGCCGGGGTCATGGCGCGGGCCGGGGCCGGGACGGGCCCCGACCACCAGTCGCTGCGTTTCAAGGAGTCGGGCACACGGCTCGTCAGGCGGTTCGGGCCGGAGCGCCTGGCCCTCTACGGGCTGCTGGCCTGCGTGGTGCTGAGCGTGGGGCTCAGCGTGATCGGGCCGAAGATCCTCGGCCGGGCGACCGACCTGGTCTTCGCGGGCATCGTCGGACGGGACATGCCGGCCGGGGCCACCAAGGAACAGGTACTGGAGTCGATGCGGGAGCGCGGCGAGGGCGGTGTCGCGGACATGCTCCGCAGCACCGACTTCACGCCGGGCGAGGGCATCGACTTCACGGCCGTGGGCAACGTGCTGCTGTTCGCGCTGGCGGTGTTCGTGGTCGCCGGCCTGCTGATGGCGGTGGCGACGCGGCTGGTCAACGGCGCCGTGAACCGCACCATGTACCGGATGCGCGAGGACGTGCAGACGAAGCTGTCGCGGCTGCCGCTGTCGTACTTCGACAAGCGGCAGCGCGGTGAGGTGCTGAGCCGGGCGACCAACGACATCGACAACCTGGGGCAGACGCTCCAGCAGACGATGGGCCAGCTGATCAACTCGCTGCTGACCGTCATCGGGGTGCTGGCGATGATGTTCTACGTGTCGTGGATCCTCGCGCTGGTCGCGCTGGTGACCGTGCCGCTGTCGTTCGTGGTCGCCACCCGCGTGGGCAAGCGGTCGCAGCCGCACTTCGTGGGGCAGTGGCGCACGACGGGCAAGCTCAACGCGCACATCGAGGAGATGTACACCGGGCACACCCTGGTGAAGGTGTTCGGGCGCCAGGAGGAGTCGGCGAAGCGGTTCGCCGAGGAGAACGAGGCGCTGTACGAGGCCGGTTTCAAGGCGCAGTTCAACAGCGGCATCATGCAGCCGCTGATGTTCTTCGTGTCGAACCTCAACTACGTGCTGGTGGCGGTCGTCGGCGGGCTGCGGGTCGCGTCGGGCGCGCTGTCCATCGGCGACGTGCAGGCGTTCATCCAGTACTCGCGGCAGTTCTCGATGCCGCTGACGCAGATCGCCTCGATGGCGAACCTGGTGCAGTCGGGTGTGGCGTCGGCGGAGCGGGTCTTCGAACTGCTCGACGCCGAGGAGCAGCGGGCCGACCTCTCGCCGGCCGAGAAGCCGGCCGAGCTGCGCGGGCGGGTGGCGCTGGAGCACGTCTCGTTCCGGTACGAGCCGGAGAAACCGCTGATCGAGGACCTGTCGCTCACGGTGGAGCCGGGGCAGACGGTCGCGATCGTCGGCCCGACCGGTGCGGGCAAGACGACGCTGGTGAACCTGCTGATGCGGTTCTACGAGGTGTCCGGCGGGCGCATCACGCTCGACGGCGTCGACATGGCGCGCATGTCCCGGGCCGAGCTGCGGGCCGGGATCGGCATGGTGCTCCAGGACACCTGGCTGTTCGGCGGCACCATCGCGGAGAACATCGCGTACGGCGCCTCGCGGAAGGTGACCCGCGAGGAGATCGAGGAGGCGGCGCGGGCGGCCCACGCCGACCGGTTCGTCCGCACGCTGCCGGACGGGTACGACACGGTGGTCGACGACGAGGGCAGCGGGGTCAGCGCCGGTGAGAAGCAGCTCATCACCATCGCGCGGGCGTTCCTGTCCGATCCGGTGATCCTGGTGCTGGACGAGGCGACGAGTTCCGTGGACACCCGGACCGAGCTGCTGATCCAGAAGGGGATGGCCGAACTGGCCCACGGGCGGACGTCGTTCGTCATCGCCCACCGGCTCTCCACGATCCGGGACGCGGACACGATCCTCGTCATGGAGAACGGCTCGATCGTCGAACAGGGCGCCCACGAGAAGCTGCTGGCGGCCGGCGGAGCCTACGCCCGGTTGTACCGGGCGCAGTTCGCGCAGGCGGTGGCCGAGGTGGACTGAGGGGCTCGTGCCCGGCCGGCGGTACGGCGTCACGGCGCCGTACCGCCGCCGCCGGGCTCAGCCCGTCCCGGCCGCCTCCGTCAGCTTCTTCAGCTGGACGCCGATCACCTCGTCCGGTACGGCGCCCGCGTTCTTGTGCGCGGCCAGGCCCTGCCAGCCGAAGACCGCGACGCGGGAGCCGCTGCGCACCACCCGGTACCAGAACGCGGTGCCCGACGACTCCCGCTTGAAGGCGACCGCCTCGTCGCCCGGACCGGGGTCGGGATCGGGGAGGGCGGTGACGGTCGGGTGCAGGCCCAGGTCGTCCTCGTATCCGGTACAGGATCGCGTCGCCTCGCGGACGCCGGTGAGGAGTTCCTCGGCGCCGGCGGCGTCGGCGTAGGCGTACAGCTCGATCGTGGTGGCCTTCGTGTCCGTCTTCGGGCGGACGGAGCGGGCCGCCGCGGCGGCCGGCTCCGGTTCGGGGGAGCGCAGCCGGATGTCCTCCATGGGCTGGCAGACCGCCGGGTCGGCCGGTTCGCCCTTGCTGCCGAGGACGGTGCCCTGCTTGAAGACGGTGAAGGTGTAGTCGGGCAGGTCCGCTTCCGCGACCGCCGCGCTCTCCAGACCGGCCGCGTCCAGCGGGCCGCCCGCCGTCCCCCGGGTCCCCTTCGCCGAGCCCTCGGCCGCGGCACCGGCCCCGCCGTCCCCGGCCCCCTCGTCGCCGCCACCGCAGCCGGCCAGCAGTGCCGCCGTCGCCAGCACCGCCACGACCGCCGGAACCCGCCGCAGTCCGTCCACTCGCATCCCCACTCCTCAGAGACCTGTCCCCGGCACATCGGTACCGAGGTCACACGGGGAAAGACGGTGGCAGAGCGCGGCCGGTTCGGCGTCAGTGGAAATACGTATTCCCCCTACGCCCGTGGTGCGTGGTTCCCGTGGACCCGGGCCACGGGCCGGCGATCACCGCCAGGGCCGCGGCCTCAGTCCAGATAGCCCCGCAGCTGGTCGGCGAAGGCGTGGTCGCGGAGTTTGCTGAGGGTCTTGGACTCGATCTGGCGTATGCGTTCGCGGGTGACGCCGAAGAGGCGGCCTATCTCCTCCAGGGTGCGGGGCCGGCCGTCGACCAGGCCGTAGCGGAGCTGGACGACCTTGCGCTCGCGCTCCCCCAGCGTCGACAGGACCGCCTCCAGGTGTTCCCTCAGCAGCAGGAACGCGGCCGACTCGACGGGGCTCGCGGCGTCGCCGTCCTCGATGAGGTCGCCGAGGGCGACCTCGTCCTCCTCCCCCACGGGGGCGTGCAGGGAGACGGGTTCCTGGGCCAGCCGCAGCACCTCGCCGACCCGCTCGGGAGTCAGGCCGAGGTCGGCGGCGACCTCGTCCGCGGTCGGTTCGCAGCCGCGCTCCTGGAGCATGCGGCGCTGGACGCGGACGACGCGGTTGATGAGTTCGACGACGTGCACGGGGACGCGGATGGTGCGGGCCTGGTCGGCGAGCGCGCGGGACATGGCCTGACGGATCCACCAGGTGGCGTAGGTGGAGAACTTGTAGCCGCGTGCGTAGTCGAACTTCTCCACGGCCCGGATCAGGCCGAGGTTGCCCTCCTGCACCAGGTCCAGCATGGTCAGCCCGCGGCCCACGTACCGCTTGGCGACGGAGACGACGAGCCGCAGGTTGGCCTCGATCAGCCGCCGTTTGGCCATCCGGCCCATGACGACGAGCCGGTCCAGGTCGTGGGCGAGTCTGCTGTCCAGGTCGGAGGCGAGCCGCAGCTTCTCCTCGGCGAACAGTCCGGCCTCGACACGGCAGGCGAGTTCGACCTCCTCGGCCGCGGTGAGCAGCGGGATGCGGCCGATCTCCCGCAGGTACTGGCGGAACAGGTCCGAGGAGGGGCTGCCGGACTCGGTACGCACCGGCGGCGGGACCACCTCCACCGGTTCCACCACGTCCACCGGTTCCACCACGTCCGCGGGGTCCGCGGGATCCGCGGGGTTCCCCGGTTCGGGGGCCCCGGACGGGGGTTCGCTCTCCGTCTCGGGGTGGTGTGCGGCCCGCCTCCGCGCGGGCACCGCCACCAGGACGTCCGCGTCGGGCCGCGCACCGGCCGTACGCGCGGCGGACTGGGCGAGGGTCTGGATCTGGGTCTGCACCGGGGCGACCTCCAGGAGGATCGCTGCCGAGGGGGGCGGCAGCGGTACTTCGGGGACGGATCCGGCGGCCTCGCCGCTGTCCGTCCCGTACGCGATGAGCGGGGCCACGGGGGTCCGGGACCCGCCGGGGGGACGGGTCGGCCACGCTCCGAGGACTCAGGCACCGCACCCAGTGTGGGGTACGACACATCGTCCCCACGAGGGGCGTGCGTGGACTTTCTGCTTCCGTGCGGTGACCCGGCGGTCACGGACTGCCTACAGTGCCGCCGCTCCGTGTTCGCGCAGGGCCTGGTCGTACTGCTGGAGGACCCACAGTTCGTTCTGCACGGAGGCCAGTTCGGCCGGGTCGCCCTGGGAGGCCACGCGGGTCAGCCGGCCGGTGATCTCGCGGATGCGCCGCTCGACGGCGCGGCGGCGGACGGTGACCAGCTGGGCGCCCGCGTACGTCTCGTCGACCTCCTTGACGCCCCGGTGCAGCATGATCGCCTCGACGGCGAGTTCGGTGACCATGGCGCGGACGGTGTCGTCGGGGGCGGCCTCGCGGACGCGGACCAGATAGTCCTGGGAATCGGGGACGCCGGACTCGGCGCCGCCCGCCTCCAGGACGGCCTGGCGCACCGCCGCGTACACCGGGGCGGTGAACTCGTCGAGGCCGTACGCGTCGAAGGCCGGGGAGACCAGCTCGGGGCGCTGGAGGGCGAGCTTGAGCAGTTCGCGTTCGGTGGCGAAGACGGGGTTGCGCAGGTTGAGCGCGGGGCCGCGCGGGAAGGCCGGCGCCGGGGCGGAGCCGTACTGCTGCGGGCCACCGCCGCCGCCCCCTCCGCGCTGCTGCCGGTCGGGGGCGGGGCCCTTGCCGCCGCGGTCGCGGGCCCAGCGGGCGAGCTGCGCCACCCGCTTGACCACGAACTGGGTGTCGAGGATGCCGAGCATGCCGGCGAGCTGGACGGCGACCTCGTGCTGGGCGCCGCTGTTCTTGATGCGGGCGACGACGGGGGCGGCCTCGTCGAGGGCGGCGGCGCGGCCGGCCGGGGTGTCCAGGTCGTAGCGGCCCACGATGTGGCGCAGCGCGAACTCGAAGAGCGGGGTGCGCGGTTCGGCGAGGTCGGCGACCGCGTCGTCGCCCTTGGCGAGGCGCAGGTCGCAGGGGTCCATACCGTCGGGCGCGACGGCGATGTAGGTCTCGGCGGCGAACTTCTGGTCGTCCTCGAAGGCACGCAGGGCCGCCTTCTGGCCGGCCGAGTCACCGTCGAAGGTGAAGATCACCCGGGCCGAGCCGTTGTCCATCAGCAGCCGGCGCAGGATCTTGATGTGGTCGGTGCCGAACGCGGTGCCGCAGGTCGCGATGGCGATGGTGACGCCGGCGAGGTGGCAGGCCATGACGTCGGTGTAGCCCTCGACGACGACCGCGCGGGACGACTTCGCGATGTCCTTCTTCGCCAGGTCGATGCCGTAGAGGACGTGGGACTTCTTGTAGATCGCCGTCTCGGGGGTGTTGAGGTACTTCGGCCCGTTGTCCGACTCGTACAGCTTGCGGGCGCCGAAGCCGACGACGTCGCCGCCGATGTCGCGGATGGGCCACATCAGGCGGCCGCGGAAGCGGTCGATGGGACCGCGGCGGCCGTCCTGGGAGAGGCCGGAGAGGACCAGCTCCTTGTCGGTGAAGCCCTTGCCGCGCAGGAAGCGGGTGAGGTGGTCCCAGCCCTGGGGGCTGTAGCCGACGGAGAAGTGCTGGGCGGCGCCCTGGTCGAAGCCGCGCTCGGCGAGGAAGGTGCGGCCGGTGTCCGCCTCGGCGGAGGTCGCGAGCTGCTCCATGTACCACTCGGCGGCGATCTGGTGGGCCTCGACCAGGCGGATGCGTTCGCCGCGCTGGTGGGCGGGGTTGTACCCGCCCTCCTCGTAGCGCAGGGTGATGCCGGCCTGGGCGGCGAGGCGCTCGACCGCCTCGGAGAAGGAGAGGTGGTCGATCTTCATCACGAACGTGATGGTGTCGCCGCCCTCCTGGCAGCCGAAGCAGTGGAAGAACCCCTTGCTCGGGCTCACCTGGAAGGAGGGCGACTTCTCGTCGTGGAACGGGCACAGGCCCTTGAGGTTGCCGCCGCCCGCGTTCTTGAGCTGGAGGTACTCGGACACCACGGCGTCGATCGGGACCGCGTCCCGTACCGCCTTCACGTCCTCGTCGTTGATCCGTCCAGCCACGCGTGAAGTCTACGGCGGTCCGCCGACAGCCGGATCCAGGGCGCCCGCCCCGCCGGTGTGCGGTTCCCCGCCGACGGGAGTGCCGGCGCCTCGGGCGGCGGACGGGGAACGGGCGCCTCGACTGCCGGTGCAGGTGCCGGCGGCCCGCCGGCTGCCGACCCGGCCGCGGGTGCCTCGGACGGCCGGCGGAAGCAGCGATGTCCCCGCCCGACCGCAGGAGCGCGGGCGTTCCGGCCGGCCGACGGGGCGCGGGCGTTCCGGCCGGCCGACGGGGCGCGGGTGTCCGCCGGGGGCACGGCACACGGTCCGGCCGGACGTCGGCCACGCGGCCGGGGCCGAGCGCCTGAGCGCCGGTGTCCCGGTCCTCCGGGGCGCGGCCTCCGCCGGCCGTCAGGCGGCGAGGCTCTCCAGTGGGACGCGTGGGTTCGCCAGGGAGTCCGTGTCGACCAGGGTCCGGGAGGTGATCAGCCGCTGGATCGGGGCGGTGACGTCCCACACGTTGACGTTCATCCCGGCCAGCACCCTGCCCTCCTTCACCCAGAAGGCGACGAACTCCCGCTTGCCCGCGTCGCCCCGGATCACCACCTGGTCGTAGGAGCCCGGCGGGGCCCAGCCGGAGTACTCCATGCCCAGGTCGTACTGGTCGCTGAAGAAGTACGGGACCCGGTCGTAGGTGACCTCCCGGCCGAGCATCGCGCGGGCCGCGGCCGGACCGCCGTTGAGGGCGTTGGCCCAGTGCTCGACGCGCAGCCGGGTGCCGAAGAGGGCGTGCGGGAAGGAGGCGACGTCACCGGCGGCGTGGATGTCGGGGTCGGAGGTGCGCAGCCGCTCGTCGACCCGGATGCCGCCGCCGTCCGCGGGGTCGGCGAGGTCCAGGCCCGCCGCCCGGGCGAGGCCGGTGCGCGGGGCGGCGCCGATCGCCGCGAGGACCGCGTGCGCCGGGTGCTCCTCGCCGTCGTCGGTGCGGGCGGCGAGGACGACGCCGTCCTGGCCGGTGATCCCGGTGAGGGTGGCACCGAAGTGGAAGCGGACGCCGTGCTCGCTGTGCAGGTCGGCGAAGAGCTGGCCGAGCTCGGGGCCCAGGACGGAGTGCAGCGGGGTGGGCCCTCGGTGCACGACGGTGACCTCCGCGCCGTACTCGCGGGCCGCCGCGGCGACCTCCAGGCCGATCCAGCCGGCGCCGGCGATCACCAGGTGGCCGTTGTCCCGGCCGAGGGAGGCCAGGACGCCCTTGAGGCGCTCGGCGTGTGCGAGGCGGCGCAGGTGGTGGACGCCGGCGAGGTCCGTGCCCGGGATGTCCAGGCGGCGGGGCTCTGAGCCGTTGGCCAGCAGCAGTTTGTCGTAGTGGACGGTGGTGCCGTCCTCGCCGAAGCGGACGGTCTTCGCGGCGCGGTCGACGGCGTCGACGGTCTGCCCGAGGTGCAGTTCGACGGCGTGGCGCGCGTACCAGGCGGGCTCGTGCACGAAGACGCCGTCGCGCTCCTCCTTGCCGAGCAGGAAGCCCTTGGACAGCGGCGGCCGTTCGTACGGGTGGTCCCGTTCGTCGCAGATCAGCAGGACCCGGCCGGTGAATCCCTCCGTCCGCAGCGTCTCGGCCGCCTTCGCGCCGGCCAGGCCGCCTCCGACGATGACGAATGTCTGATCCGCGTCGACCACGTGATGCCTCCTCTTGAGTGCCGCCATGTGCGAGCGTCCCGCACACAGGGTGATGCCGGAAGGGGGAGTGACCCGATCAGGCCACGGAGGGTCACCTTCGGGTGGGCACCCGTCTCCGGTGCCCCACCGGTCCCCTCCGCTCCGTGCTCCCTCGTTCCTCTCTCATGCCCGCCGTGCCTGTCTCATGCCCGCCTCACGCCCGGCCGGTGAGGCGGGCGTGGAGCGAGCGGGCCGAGGCGTCGGTGAGGGACGCGATCTGGTCGACGATCACCCGCTTGCGGGCGCGGTCGTCCGGGGCCTGCGCGAACAGGGTGCGGAACTGCGGGTCCAGGCCTTCGGGGGCGCGGGCGGTGAGCGCCTCGGCCAGTTCGAGGACGACGATCCGCTGGTCGGCGCGGAGCTGCTCCTGCTCGGCGCGCTGCATGACGTACCGGTCGGCGACCGCCTTGAGGACGGCGCACTCCATACGGGCGCCCCTGGGGACGACCAGCTCGGCCGCGTAGCGGGTGAGACGGCCACTGCCGAACTCCTCCCGGGTGGCGCCTTCGGCGGCCAGGCAGAAGCGGCCGATGAGCTGGCTGGTGGCGTCCTTCAGGCGGGCCTGGGCGAGTGCCGTGCCGTCGTAGCCGTGCGGCCACCACTCCTGGGCGAGGAGGCGGTCGAGTGCCTCGGCGAGTTCCGCCGGGTCGGTGTCCGCGCCGACGTACCGGCCGACGGCGACGGCGAAGATCTCCCGCCGCTCGGGCTCGGCGTGCAGGCAGTTGGGGTCGATGTGGCCGGCGTGCAGGCCGTCCTCCACGTCGTGCACCGAGTAGGCGACGTCGTCGGCCCAGTCCATGACCTGGGCCTCGAAGCAGATACGGCCGTCGGGGGCGCCCTCGCGGACCCAGTCGAAGACGGGGCGGTCGTCCTCGTAGACACCGAACTTCGGGGAGGCCGGGTCGGTGGGGTGGGCGCCTCGCGCCCAGGGGTACTTGGTGGCGGCGTCGAGGGCGGCGCGGGTGAGGTTGAGGCCGACGCTGGTGACGTCGCCGCTCTCCGGGTCGGTGAGGAACCGCTTGGGTTCGATGCGGGTGAGCAGGCGCAGCGACTGGGCGTTGCCCTCGAAGCCGCCGCAGTCCCCGGCGAACTGGTTCAGCGCCTGTTCGCCGTTGTGGCCGAAGGCCGGGTGGCCCAGGTCGTGGGAGAGACAGGCGGCCTCCACGAGGTCCGGGTCGCAGCCGAGGGCGGCACCGAGCTCCCGGCCCACCTGGGCGCATTCGAGGGAGTGGGTGAGGCGGGTGCGGGGGCTGGCGTCCCAGACCGGGCTGGCCGCTCCGGGGGTGACGACCTGCGTCTTGCCGGCCAGGCGGCGCAGGGCCGAGGAGTGCAGCACGCGCGCGCGGTCGCGCTGGAAGGCGGTACGCCCGGGACGCTTGTCGGGCTCGGCGGCCCAGCGGGCGGCCGACGCCGGGTCGTAGCCGGGGAGCGGGGCGGGGTGCTGCCGGGGGTGTGCCTGCGCCTGAACCGGGGGGCCGGTGGGGGCGGGGGTGCTGGTGCCTGCCATGCCTCGACACTACGGGTACGCGGTGACAGTGGCGGGGGCGCCGAGGGGTGCCCCCGCTGCGGTGGCCTGCCGGGTGGTCCGGCGGATCGTCCAAAGACGCGGGCTACCGCACGCCCGCCCCGTCCCCGGCAGCGTCCGCCCGTCTCGTTCCCGCGGCGCCCGGGTGCGGCCCGGGTGCGGGGCGGGTGTCCGAGGGGCCGTCGGCGGGTGTCCGAGGGGCCGGCACCGCCGGCGCGGACGCCCCGCCGCCGTCCCCGCCGCCGTCCGCGCCGGTGCCGGTGCCCCCTCAGGCGGACGTCAGGTGGTGCGCGGACGCCGGAGCGAGGGCCGTGCGGGCCCGGGTGTAGCGGTGGAGGAGGAGGTGGGCCAGGGCGGGGTGGGTGCCGAGGGGGGCCGCGGTGATCCAGGGGGAGGCCGCCGCGCACTCCGTGGCGAAGCGGCCGGGGGCGGTGAAGCAGGAGGCGACGGCCACCCGGTGGCGGCCCTCGGCCGCGAGGGCGCGCAGGGCCCCGGAGACGGTGGGGGCGGCCGTGGAGGCGTAGGCGGGGACGACGGGGACGCCCAGGCGCTGGGCGAGCCGGCCGGCGGTGCGGGCGGTGTCGGCCCGCGACTCGGGGTCGCGCGAGCCGGCGGCGGCCAGCACGACCGCGCTCGCCCGGCGGGTCGCCTCGTCGGCCGGGGTCCGCCAGCCGGCCTCCGTCAGGCGGGCGTGCAGCGCGTCGACGAGCAGCGGGTGCGAGCCGAGCGGGGCGGCCACGCGCGTGGGCAGCGGTGAGGCGGCGGCCATCTCGGGGATGTCCTGCTTGACGTGGTAGCCGCGGCCGAACAGCAGCGGCACCAGTACCGCGGAGCCGGTCCCCCGCGCGTGCAGATCGGCGAGGGTGTCGGTCAGGAGCGGCTCGTTCAGCTCGATGTGCCCGAGGTGCACCGGCAGACCGGGGCGGAGCGCGCGGACACGGTCCAGGAGCGCCCGTACGGTGCTCGACGCGCGCGGATCACGGCTGCCGTGGGCCACCACCACGAGGGCCGGGGGCGGGAGCGGGTGGCGCCGGCCGTCCCCGCCGGGCGCCCCGTGCCCGGGCGGCCGGCTGCTGAGGGGGGTCGGGGGCGGGGTCGTGAGGTGCACCGTCATGTCTCCGATCGTCGCCGGGGGACGTTGCCTGCCCGTTGCACGGGCGTGACGGGTGTTTTCCGGCGGTTCACGGCACGGCCCCCGCCCGGTGTGAGCCCGTTCGAGCTGCGGCTTCGCTCCCCGGGTACCCCCGTACCGTGCCGCTGCTCACAGGAAACGGCTGAACCGCGGGACGCGCGGGGGCGTCTTCGACGGCGAGGACCGACCGGGGAGGGTGCCCGTCCCATGCTTGACCTGTTGCGCCGTGTGAGGGCGGGCGTGGCCCGTCGGCTCCGCCGACCGCGTCCGCCCCGCCTGCCGCGTACCCGGGCCGGCCGGCGGCGGCTGGTGCAGGCGGGGGCGGCGGCCTGCGTACTGGCACTGCTGCCGGCGACGTGGCTGCGTCTGGCGGCGGAGGGCCGGCTGCACACCACCGCCGACGTGCCCCGCACCGACGTCGCCGTGGTCTTCGGCGCGGGCCTGTGGGACGGGGAGCCGTCGCCGTACCTCGCACACCGGCTGGACGCGGCGGCCGAGCTGTACCGGGCGGGCCGGATCGAGGTGGTCCTGGTCACCGGCGACAACAGCCGCGAGGAGTACGACGAGCCGGACGCGATGCGCGCCTATCTGACCCGGCACGGCGTGCCCGACGCGCGGATCGTCAGCGACTACGCGGGCTTCGACACCTGGGACTCGTGCGTGCGCGCGAAGGAGATCTTCGGTGTGGAGCGGGCCGTACTGATCAGCCAGGGCTTCCACATCCGGCGCGCGGTCACCCTGTGCCGGGCGGCCGGCGTCTCCTCGTACGGCGTGGGCGTCGACGACCGGCACGACGCCACCTGGTACTACGGCGGCGTCCGCGAGATCCTCGCGGCGGGCAAGGCGGCCCTGGACGCGGCCTTCCGCCCGGACCCGCACTTCCTCGGGCCGAGGGAGACGGGGGTGCAGCGGGCGCTCGAGGGCATCGGTGCCCGGTCGGCCACACGGTGACCGCAGCGCGCATACCGCGGTGTGCTCCCACCGTGGCGGACACCACACGCGTCACGGTCGCCCTCCCGGCCGAGCAGGTCGCCGAGCTGAGAAAGCTCACCGACAACGTCTCCGGCTACGTCGCCGAAGCAGTGGGCCCGTCGGCTGCGGCACCGGTTGCCCGGCGCCGGCCTGATGCGTTACCAGGAAGAAGAGGGAGCCTTCACCGAGGAAGAGCCGGCCGAGGCACGGTCCCGGATCTCCGAGACCCCGGGCGACGCCGACGGGTCGGCGACAGCGGCGTGAAAGGTCGGCTCAGGGCTGTCGTGCCGGACTCCCGGGGGCCCTCCGCCCGGATTGCGCAGGATCGCAGGATCCTCGCGCTGCTCCACGAGTTCCGTGCCCTGGGGACCGATGCCGTCGTCGGGGCCGACACCGTCGTGGAGGCCGGTCACGCGCGAGTGACCCTGCCTCGGGTTCGGTGGGTACTGTCCCCGCGTGAGGGTGGAGCCGGTGACCGGGGCGGCAGCGCGAAGGGCTGCAGAACGGATCGAGGCGGCAGCACGAAGGGCTACAGAACGGATCGAGGCGGCAGCACGAAGGGCTGCAGAACGGATCGGGGCGGCAGGCCTGCACGGCCACAAGTACGCGACCGACGCGACCGTCGCGGAGATGGCGCTGCGCCGACCCGGGCCGGTGGCCATACCGACCGTCCGACCTCGACGAGATGTCCCGCCCGTGCGGCGACCGTGTCCTCCTCGTGGGCGTCTGAGCGGAGGAGGCCCCCGTACGCCCGCGCCCTCACCGCGCTCCCCCGCCCCCGGGGAGGTGGCCGTACCGGGCGTGTAACAGGGGCCGGTGCGGTGTGTAACACGTGCCGCGCACGCTGGGCGGCATGCAGAACACCGTGACGCCCACGCACTGCCCGTACTGCGCCCTGCAGTGCGGGATGAATCTGACGCCCGCGCCGGACGGGACCGTCCGGGTGGGCGAGCGCGCGGACTTCCCGGTGAACCGGGGTGCGCTGTGCGGCAAGGGGCGGACGGCGCCGGCGGTGCTGTCCTCCGCCGTGCGGCTGACCTCGCCGTTGGTGCGGTCGCCGGAGAGCGGCGAGCTGGTGCCCGCCGGCTGGGACGAGGCGCTGGACCGGATCGCCGAAGGGCTGGGCCGTACCCGCGGCGAGCACGGGCCGGACGCGGTCGGGGTGTTCGGCGGCGGCGGGCTGACGAACGAGAAGGCGTACGCGCTGGGCAAGTTCGCGCGGGTGGTGCTGGGCACCTCCCAGATCGACTACAACGGCCGCTTCTGCATGTCGTCCGCGGCGGCCGCCGGCATCAAGGCGTTCGGGCTGGACCGGGGGCTGCCGTTCCCGCTGGAGGACATCCCGAGGACCGGCTGCGTGATCCTCGTCGGCTCGAACCCGGCGGAGACCATGCCGCCCGCGCTGCGCTACTTCGCCGAGCTGAAGGAGAACGGCGGCACGCTGATCGTCGTCGACCCGCGCCGTACGAAGACCGCCGAGCTGGCCGATCTGCACCTGGCGCCCCGCCCCGGCACCGACCTCGCGCTGGCGCTGGGTCTGCTGCACCTGGTCGTCGCCGAGGGCCGCAGCGACGAGGCGTACATCCGGGAACGCACCGCCGGCTGGGAGGAGACCCGGGCCGTGGCGATGGCGCACTGGCCGGAGTACGTGGAGCGGATCACCGGCGTGCCGGTGCCCCGGCTGCGGGAAGCCGTACGGCTGTTCTGCGAGCCACAGGCGGCGATGGTGCTCACCGCCCGCGGGCCCGAGCAGCAGGCCAAGGGCACCGACACGGTGGGCGCCTGGATCAACCTGTGCCTGGCGACCGGCCGGGCGGGCCGCCCGCTGTCCGGGTACGGCTGCCTGACCGGGCAGGGCAACGGGCAGGGCGGGCGCGAGCACGGTCAGAAAGCCGACCAGTTGCCCGGTTACCGCAAGCTGACCGACCCGGCGGCGCGCGCGCACGTCGCCGGTGTCTGGGGCGTGGACCCCGACTCGCTGCCCGGCCCGGGCCGCAGCGCGTACGAGCTGCTGGACGCGCTGGGCGGGGACATCCGCTCGCTGCTGCTGATGGGCTCCAACCCGGTGGTGTCGGCGCCCCGCGCCGCGCACGTCGAGGAGCGCATCCGGTCGCTGGACTTCCTGGCGGTGTGCGACGTCGTGCTGTCGGAGACGGCCGCGCTCGCCGACGTCGTCCTGCCGGTGACGCAGTGGGCGGAGGAGACGGGCACGACGACCAACCTGGAGGGCAGGGTGTTGCTGCGGCGGCGCGCGCTGCCCGCGCCGGACGGCGTGCGCAGCGACCTCGAGGTGCTGCACGAGCTGGCCGCCCGGCTCGGCGCCGGGCCGGGTCCGCAGAAGAGGTTCCCGACCGATCCCGAGGAGGTCTTCGAGGAGCTGCGCCGCGCGAGCGCGGGCGGGCCCGCGGACTACTCCGGGATCAGTTACCGGCGGCTCGCGGAGGAGAACGGCGTGTTCTGGCCGTGTCCGGCCCCCGGACCCGCGCCTGCGGAGGCACCTGCGCCGGCGGACGGTGCGGTGCACCCCGGTACCCCCCGGCTGTTCCTCGACCGGTTCGCCACCGGGGACGGGCGGGCCCGGTTCGTGCCCGTCACGCACCGCGCGAACGCCGAGGAGCCCGACGACGAGTACCCCGTCCTGCTGACCACCGGCCGGGTCGTGGCGCAGTACCAGTCCGGCGCGCAGACCCGGCGCGTCGACGAGCTGAACGCGGCCGCGCCCGGCCCGTTCGTGCAGCTGCACCCGCGGCTCGCGGAGCGGCTCGGCGCGGCCGAGGGCGATCCGCTGGCCGTGGTGTCCCGGCGGGGCCGGGCGGTGGCACCGGCCCGGATCACCACCGCGATCCGCCCCGACACCGTGTTCATGCCGTTCCACTGGGCGGGCGAGGGCCGCGCGAACACCCTCACCAACCCCGCCCTGGACCCGACGTCGCGAATGCCGGAGTTCAAGGTGTGCGCGGTACGGGTGGAAGTGGACACGGCGCGGTCCTGAGCTCCGGCCGCTGCGCTCGTGGGCCGCTGCCTCACCCGTTCACCGGCGCGCGGCGCACCCTTCGGGTCGTTTCCCCCGGCCGGGCCCGCGGCACTGCGGTGACCTGCCGGAACGGGGGCGGTCGGGGCGCCGGCGGGGGCGGTCCGCCACCCGTTCACCTCGTTTCTGACGCTCTCTCAGGAAGCGGGCCGCGCCCGCCGGCCTTTACCTCGGACTAGCGGGACGCGACCGACGGCGGCACATGGGGGTGCCGCGGGGGCGGCCCCTCCGTGAGCCCGAGGGAGCATCGATGCGAGGTACCGCCCGGCGGCTGACCCACTTGACCGGACCCGCGCTCGCCGTGGCCGCCGCGGGACTGCTCGCGGCGCCCGCCGCACCCGCCGCGTACGCCGAGGAGTCCGCCGTCTCCACGGGCCCCCCCTACGGCAACGGCAGGACCGCCGGGAAACCGGCCGGGAGTCTGGAGCTGCACCCGTCCGTGGTCGTGGCGGGTGCGCAGGTGACGGTGGACACCGCGGCGTGCGGCGACGGCGACACGGTCGCGGGCGACGCCACCGCCGTGGGCGCCGGCCGTTTCACGCTGGCACCGCGCGACGACGGTCCCGGCGCGGCCGGACGGGACTCGACCGGACGGTTCCGGGTGCCGCCGGGCGCGCAGCCGGGGACGTACGAGATCGCCGCGACGTGCGAGGCGGGCGGGCAGCGGGTGACCGGCGACCTGGTGGTCAGGCTGACGCCCGCGGCGCAGCAGGTGTACCCCCGGGGCAGTATGAGGACGGGGGTCGGTGGCGCTCTGGGCCCCGATCCCGCGCAGACCGCGGCCGGCGTGACGGCTCTCGCCGTGGCCGCCGCGGGCGGTACCTGGCTCCTGCACCGCCGGGCGAGAGGCGACGGGATCTGACGGGCGTCCTCCGCCGCCCGTCCGCAGGTACCGCATGTCCCCTCCCCTCCGGGTCCGACGCCCCTGGCGGCCCGGAGGGGGCACGGGGCCGACGCTGGAGAGGTCGGTGAGCGATGCGCCGTGTACGCCGTGTACGCCGTGTACGCCACGGGTCCGGCCGGGGGGCCGGGCGGCCGGGCGACACGGTCATAGCGTCGGTGAGCACGCTCGCCCTGTGCTGCGGCCTGTGGCTGCTGCACGCCGGAACCGGCACGAGCGCCCCGCCGCAGCCGTCGGCCGCCCAGGCCCACTCCGCGGGCCCGGGGCACGGCGGCGGGCAGGTACCGGCGTCCGCCGAGCTGCCGCCCTCCCCGCCCGACCGGATCCGCATCCCCTCGATCGGTGTGGACGCGCCCCTGACGGGCCTCGGTCTGACGGACACCGGCAGCCTCGACGTACCGCCGCCCGAGCGGCCGGACCTGGCCGGCTGGTACGAGGCCGGCACCACGCCCGGCGAGAGCGGCACCGCGGTCGTCGCGGGCCATGTCGACAACGCCGAGGGCCCCGCCGTCTTCTACTCCCTGGGCGCCCTGCGCAAGGGCGGCACCGTCGAGGTGGACCGGCGCGACGGCGGCACCGCCGTGTTCACCGTGCACGCCGTCGAGGTGTACGACGCCCGGGACTTCCCCGACGAGAAGGTGTACGGCGCGGCGGTCCGCCCGGAGCTGCGGATCATCACCTGTGGCGGAGGCTACTCACGCACCACCGGCTACCAGGGCAACGTCGTCGTCTACGCCCACCTCACCGGCAGCCGCTGAACCCCGGAGCGGCTCCAGCACGTGCGTCCTGCCCCACGCGCCCGGCGGTTTCGGCGCCCCGTTGAGCGCCGTGCCCCTCGGTGTCGGGAAGTACTCGACGCGCGGCGGAGTCCCGTCGTACTCCTCGCGGTGCACGGCGCCGGTCGGACTCCGGCTCCCGCGGGTGTGCGGCGAGCACCTTCCCGGCGGTCCCGGGCAGCTCCCGGCGCAGGGCACCGAAGCGGTACGGCCGCTCGTGCGGCGCCCGGAGGATCAGCACCTTCCGCTTGCCTCCGACCACGTCCGTCGCCGCGTCGATCCCGCACGGACACACCCCCGGCCGCCGTGCCGTCCCCCTGCCCGTCACCCCCGTCCGCTTCCGCCGCCTGCGCCGCCTGTGCCGCTGATCACCGGATGGGCCGCTCGCACCGGAGGGGGCGCTCAGGCCAGCCACTGCTCGTACGCCATGTTCGTCACCAGGGCGAAGACGACCACCAGCAGGACGATGCGGACGAAGCCGCTGCCCTTCTTCAGGGCCGTGTGGGCGCCGAGGGTGCCGCCCGCCAGGTTGAACACGGCCATCAGGCCCGCCAGCTGCCACAGCACCGCGCCCTGCCAGGCGAACATCGCCAGCGCGCCGGCGTTGGTGCAGCAGTTGACGATCTTCGCGGTGGCCGACGCGGTGACGAGGTCGAGGTGGAGCAGGGCGGTGAGGGCCAGGACGAGGAACGTACCGGTGCCGGGGCCGATGAGTCCGTCGTAGAAGCCGATGCCCAGGCCGCCGAAGCCGATCGCGGCGAGGACGCGGCGGCGGGAGACCGGGCCGGGCCGCGGCGCGGCGCCGAAGCCCGGCCGGAGGATGACGAAGGCGGCCACGGCGAGCAGCACCACCATGATCACCGGCTTGAGGACCTCGGTGCTCATCCCCGCGGCGAGGAAGGCCCCGCCCGACGATCCGGCGAGGGCGGCGAGACCGATGCGTACGGCGGTCCGCACGTCGACGGGTGCCTTGCGGGCGAAGGTCACCGCCGCGCCGGTGGTGCCGACGATGGCGACCGCCTTGTTGGTGCCGAGCGCGTGCGCGGCGGGCGTGCCGGCGGGCAGCCCGAGCAGCAGCGCGGGCAGGAGCAGGAGCCCGCCGCCGCCGACCACGGCGTCGATCCAGCCGGCGGCGAGCGCCGCGAGACAGAGGAGAACGACCGCGGTCAGCGAGATGTCGGGCATGAGCGTGACCCTAGGGAGCGGGTAGTTGTGCCGTCCATCAAGATGAGCTTTTCCTGAGGTTGAGCGTCGTCACAGTGCCGCCCCCGCACACCTCCGCGTCACCCCCCGCCTCCCCGTCGGCGTCTCCTCACCGCCGCCCCGGCCCGGCGCTCCGAACCCTCACACCCACCCCCCGCCCCCGCTGAGGGCAGCGTTCCGCGCGGGAAACAGACGTGATGCCGCCGGGTAACACCCGCACCGCACGCTCAGGGACATGACCTCGAACGAGCGTGTGGTGGTGATCGGCACCGGCCTGGCGGGCGTGACACTCGCCCGGCGGCTCGGCGGGCTCGGCACACCGGTGACGCTGGTCGGCGAGGAGGAGCACCGCCCGTACAACAGGGTGCTGCTCGCCGAGGTGCTGGCCGGACGCTACAGCCCCGAGCTGATCGCCCTCCCCGCCCCGGCGGCGCCGACGGTACTGACCCGCGGCCGGGTCACCGGCATCGACCGCGCGGCACGCACCGTCGTCTGCGCGGACGGCACCGGGATCGGTTACGACCGGCTCGTCCTGGCCACCGGCTCCAACCCGGTGCTGCCGCCGCTGCGCGGGCTGTTCACCGAGGACCACGCGCTGCCCGAGGGCGTGCACGCGTTCCGCACCATGGACGACTGCCTGGGCCTGGCCAAGGCGGTACGTCCGGGGGCGCGGGCCGTCGTCATCGGCGGCGGACTGCTCGGCGTGTCCGCGGCCCGCGCGCTCGCCGTGCGCGGCGCGCAGGTCGTCCTCGCCCAGCAGTCCGAGCGGCTCATGGAACGCCAGCTCGACCCGGCGGCCTCCCGGCTCGTCCGGCGGCACCTGACGGACCTCGGCGTGGAGGTGCACACCGAGTGCCGGGTGCGGGACGTGCGCTGCGTCGCCGGCGCGGTCCGCTCGGTCGAGATGGCCGACGGGTACGCGCTCGACGCCGACCTGGTCGTCCTGGCCTGCGGGGTGCACCCGCGGGTGGGGCTCGCCCAGGCGGCCGGCCTGGAGGTCCGCAAGGGCATCGTCGTCGACGACGAGCTGCGCACCAGTGACCCCCGCATCCACGCCGTCGGCGACTGCGTCCAGCACGCCGGCACGGTGTACGGACTGGCCGCCCCGGCGCTGGAGCAGGCCGAGGCACTGGCCGCCCTGCTCGCCGGGGACGCGGGCGCCCGCTACACCGGCACCCGTTCCCTGACCCGGCTCACCCTCACGGGGCCCGACAGCCCGTTCGACCTCGCCGCGTTCGGCGAGACCGAGGCGCTGCCCGGCGACGACGTCGTCCAGCTCACCGACGCCACCCGGGGCACCTACCGCAAGGTCGTCGTCCGTGACGACCGGCTGATCGGCGGGGTCCTGGTCGGCGAACTCGGCACGGTCGGCGCGCTCGCCCGCGCGTGGGAGGGAGCAGAGCCGCTCCCCTCCGACGGCGGCCCCCTGCTCCACCTGCTCACCAACGACGGAGGCTCCTGATGACCGCCACCCCGGGGCCCACCCCCACGATCGTGCTCGTCGGCCACGGCATGGTCGGCCAGCGTTTCCTGGAGGCGCTCGCCGAGCGCGGCCTGACCGCCACGCACCGCGTGGTCGTGCTGTGCGAGGAACCGCGTCCGGCGTACGACCGCGTCCAGCTCACCTCGTACTTCTCGGGGCGTACCGCCGAGGACCTGTCCGTGACGGACCTGGCGTTCATCGAGGAACACGGCATCGAGCTGCACATCGGCGACCCGGCCGAGACGGTCGACCGCGAGGCCCGCAGGGTCACCGCCCGCTCGGGGCTGGCCGTCGACTACGACGTCCTGGTGCTGGCCACCGGCTCCTACCCGTTCGTGCCGCCGGTGCCGAACAAGGACGCGGCCGGCTGCTTCGTCTACCGCACCATCGAGGACCTGCTCGCGATCGAGGAGTACGCGAAGAGCAGGGCCACCGTGGGCGCGGTGGTCGGCGGCGGGCTGCTCGGCCTGGAAGCGGCGGGCGCCCTCAAGGGACTCGGGCTGACCACGCACATCGTGGAGTTCGCGCCGCGCCTGATGCCGGTGCAGGTCGACGACGGCGGCGGCAGCGCGCTGCTGCGCACCATCGAGAACATGGGCCTGGCCGTGCACACCGGCACCGGCACGCAGGAGATCGTGGTCGGCCGGGACGGCGCGGTCACCGGCATGAAGCTGTCCGACGGCTCCGAACTCGCCACCGACATGGTGGTGTTCTCCGCCGGTGTCCGCCCCCGCGACCAGCTCGCCCGCGCATCGGGGCTGGAGGTCGGCGAGCGCGGCGGCATCGCCGTGGACGAGCAGTGCCGCACGCTCACCGACCCGCACGTCTTCGCGATCGGCGAGTGCGCGCTGGCCGCCGACGGCCGGGTGTACGGCCTGGTCGCCCCCGGCTACGAGCAGGCGCAGACCGCCGCCGCGACGATCGCCGCCGACGAGGCGTCGTTCACCGGCGCCGACCTGTCCACCAAGCTGAAGCTGCTCGGCGTGGACGTGGCGTCCTTCGGCGACGCGCACGGCGCCACCGCCGACTGCCTGGACGTCGTCTACTCCGACTCCCGCGCCGGCCTGTACAAGAAGCTGGTCATCGGCAGCGACGGCACGCTGCTCGGCGGCATCCTGGTCGGCGACGCGGAGGCGTACGGCACGCTGAAGGCCTTCACCGGCTCGGTTCCGCCCGTCTCCCCCGAGTCCCTGGTCCTGCCCGCCGGGGCCGGCGCCCCCGCCCAGCTCGGCCCGTCCGCGCTGCCGGACGAGGCGGTCATCTGCTCCTGCCACAACGTCACCAAGGGCACCATCCGCAACGCGGTCACCGAGCACAGCTGCACCACCGTGCCCGAGGTGAAGAAGTGCACCAAGGCCGGTACCGGCTGCGGCAGTTGCGTGAAGGTGCTGGGCCAGCTGGTCAACGCCGAGCTGGAGGCGGGCGGCATCGAGGTCGACAAGGGCCTGTGCGGCTGCTTCTCGCAGACCCGCGAGGAGCTGTACGAGATCGTCCACGCCCTGCGCGTCACCTCCCACCGGGACCTGCTGGACCGGCACGGCCGCGAGGAGGTCCGGGGCGGCGACGGCTGCGAGATCTGCAAGCCGACGGTCGGCTCGATCATCGCCTCGCTGGCCCCGACGATCGGCGCGAGCGGCTACGTGCTGGACGGCGAACAGGCCGCCCTCCAGGACACCAACGACCACTTCCTCGCCAACCTGCAGAAGAACGGATCGTATTCGGTCGTCCCCCGCATCCCCGGCGGCGAGATCGCCCCGGAGAAGCTGATCGTGATCGGCGAGATCGCCCGCGACTTCGGCCTCTACACGAAGATCACCGGCGGTCAGCGCATCGACATGTTCGGTGCCCGCGTCGAGCAGCTCCCGGTCATCTGGGCCCGCCTGGTGGACGCCGGCTTCGAGTCCGGCCACGCGTACGGCAAGTCGCTGCGCACGGTGAAGTCCTGCGTCGGGCAGACCTGGTGCCGCTACGGCGTGCAGGACTCGGTGCGCATGGCGATCGACCTGGAGCTGCGCTACCGGGGCCTGCGCTCCCCCCACAAGCTGAAGTCGGCGGTCTCCGGCTGCCAGCGCGAGTGCGCCGAGGCCCAGTCGAAGGACTTCGGCGTCATCGCCACCGTGGGCGGCTGGAACCTGTACGTCGGCGGCAACGGCGGCGCCACCCCGCGCCACGCCGACCTGCTCGCCCAGGACCTCTCGGACGCCGAACTGGTGCGCCTGATCGACCGGTTCCTGATGTTCTACATCCGCACCGCCGACCGCCTGGAGCGCACCTCGACCTGGCTGGACCGGATCCCGGGCGGCCTGGACCACGTGCGGGACGTCGTCGTGCACGACTCGCTCGGCATCTGCGACGAGCTGGAGTCCCTGATGTCCGCCCACGTCGCGTACTACCGCGACGAGTGGGCCGAGACCATCAACGACCCCGAGAAGCTCTCCCGGTTCGTGTCCTTCGTCAACGCCCCCGACACCCCGGACCCGGTGGTCGGCTTCGTCCCCGAACGCGACCAGATGAAGCCCGACCTGCCCCTGCTGAACATCGGCATGCGACCCGCACAGTCCAAGGAAGCCGCCCTGGAAGGGAGCGCCCAGCGATGACCCTGGCCCTCGAGACCACCGACCTGAAGGTCCGACTCCAGCTGACCGACGCCTGGTTCACGGTCTGCGACCTGAGCGCACTGGTCCCGGGCCGCGGCGTGGCGGCCCTGCTGCCGGACGGCCGGCAGGTCGCCGTCTTCACCGACCGCAACGGCGGCCTGTACGCCGTCGACAACCGCGACCCCTTCACCGGCGCGGCGGTCCTCTCCCGCGGCCTGACCGGCACCCACCGGGGCCGCCCGTTCGTCGCCTCCCCGCTGCTCAAGCAGCGCTTCGACCTGGAGACGGGCCAGTGCCTGGACGACGACACGGTCCGCCTGACGACGTACGAGGTCGAGGCGGCGTGAGCCGGTAAGGGGCGGGCGGACGGGCGGGCGGCCACCCGCCCGTCCTTCCTTCCACCCTGTCCGCCCTTCCGGCCGTCCGCCTGTCCACATCCTGTCGGATCCGCGTGTTTCCGTTCGGTGGGCGGGGTTCCCGGAGTTTCATCGACTCCGGGAACCCCGCCCCTTCGTCTCGCCCACTCCCCACCCGCCGCGGAGGGTCGTCACCGTGTTCCACCTCGACGCCGGCGCGACGACGGCGGCCCTGCGCCGTTCGATCACCGACCCGCGCTTCGACGTCCCGGCCACCGCGGCCCGCCACCCCTACCGCCTGTACCTGGTCAACGCCCGCTTCACCAGCCCGCAGACACCCGGGACGACGTTCACGGCGGTGGGCGTACCGCTGCAGGGCGCCTGCCGGGACGGCGCCCGGGATGGTCACCGTCCGGTCCGCCCATAGTCATGATGTGTCCATGCCTCCCCCGTAGGTTCCGTGACCGCACGCCCCCGTCACCGGCCGGTGGCGGGACGGTTCACGGCACCTCTAGGAGCGGCAGTGGAACGTCGTACCTTCCTTCGCGCGAGCGCCATGGGCGGCACCGGCGCGGTCCTCGGCGGCGCGCTCTGGCACAGCGCCGCGTACGCGGCGCCCGCCCGGCCCGGCACGGGCCCCTACGGCGCGCTCGGCGCGGCGGACGCCAACGGGATCAGGCTGCCGGCCGGGTTCACCAGCAGGGTGATCGCCCGTTCCGGCCGGCAGGTCCCGGGCACGTCGTACACCTGGCACAACGCCCCCGACGGCGGCGCCTGTTACGCGGACGGCAGCGGCTGGATCTACGTCTCCAACTCGGAGATCAACCCGTCCGGCGGCGCGGGTGCGGTGCGCTTCTCGGCCACCGGCGCCGTCACGGGCGCGTACCGCATCCTGTCCGGCACCCGGCAGAACTGCGCGGGCGGCAGCACACCGTGGAACACCTGGCTGTCCTGCGAGGAGGTGGACCGCGGCTACGTCTACGAGACCGACCCGTGGGGGACGAAGGCGGCGGTACGCCGGGACGCGATGGGCCGCTTCAAGCACGAGGCGGCGGCCGCCGACCCGGTCCGCAGGGTGATCTACCTGACCGAGGACGTCTCGGACAGCTGCTTCTACCGCTTCCGGCCGACGACGTGGGGCGACCTGTCCTCCGGCACGCTGGAGGTACTGGTGGCGGGCAGCGGCACGAGCGGCCCGGTGAGCTGGGCGAGGGTCCCGGACCCGTCCGGGGCCACCGCGACCCGCAACCAGGTCTCCGGCGCCAAGCGCTTCAACGGCGGCGAGGGCTGCCACTACGCGAACGACACCTGCTGGTTCACGACCAAGGGCGACAACCGCGTCTGGCAGTACAACGCCGCCGCCCAGACCATCGAACTCGCCTACGACGACTCCCTGGTGACGGGCGGCTCCGCTCCCCTGACCGGCGTGGACAACGTCACCGGCTCCTCCTCGGGCGACCTCTTCGTGGCCGAGGACGGCGGAAACATGGAGATCTGCGTCATCACACCCGACGACGTCGTGGCCCCCTTCCTCCGGGTGGGCGGCCAGTCCGGCTCCGAGATCACCGGCCCGGCCTTCTCCCCGGACGGCACCCGCCTGTACTTCTCCAGCCAGCGCGGCACGAGCGGGAGTTCGTCGGGTGGCATCACGTACGAGGTGAAGGGCCCGTTCCGCAGGTAACCGCTCCTGGCCGCCGACTCATGCCGGTGCACGGAACGCACCGGCATGAGCGGAGAGCTACCGTCCGGTCACGTCACGTTCGCATCACAGGTCGACGAAACCTCCACACCCTTCCCCGGTCCCTCCCCTACCGTCGGCAGCTCACACCCGGCAGAGCACCCCGGACAGGGGCACGCTGCCGGATATCCGCATATACCTGGGGGACACCCTGTGAACCTGTCCTGCAAGTCCGCCGCCGTGACCGTCGCCGCGCTCGCACTGGCCACGCTGCCCGTCACCACCGCCACCGCCACCGCCCACGAGGGCGTGTTCAAGAACTGCCCCGAGGCGTACGCCGCCGGGTACGCCAACATCCCGGCGAGCAGCGAGCACTACGGCAAGCACCTGGACCGCGACGGCGACGGCATCGGCTGCGACAACCCGCCGGCGGGCTTCGTCCCCGCCGACGACGAGGACGAGAACGAGGACACCGGCTCGGACACCGGCACCGACACGGAGTCCGGTGCGGAGAACACCGGTTCCGACACCACCGAACAGGGCGGCACCGACCTCGCCGAGACCGGCGGCGACAGCGCCACCCCGTACGTCGCGGCGGGCGGCGCGGCCGTCGTCCTGGCGGGTGGCGGGGTGCTGTTCGCGGCACGCCGGCGCCGCAGCACCGACTGAGGCACTCCGAAACGACGGAGTGGCGGCGCCGCCCGCGGGAGGCGCCGCCACTCCACCTGGTCGACTCCCCGAGCCCGGACCCCCTCGCCGGCTGCCGGTTTCGTCTGGCGAACTGCCTGGCGAGCTGCTTCGACGTAGCGCGGAGCGGACTTCCCCTCGCCTGCCTCGGGAACGTCGTACGGGGACTGCCGGTGGTCCGGTACGAAGCTGTCGCCGTCCTCAGGACAGGAATGGCGGGAGGCGCACCACTAGGTCCGCCGGCCATGGGCCACAGCGCGGGTTCCGTCGATCGCCTCGTCCAGCGGGCCGTCACACCGGCACCAGTGGTGGGAATCCGCCGCCCCGCGCCCCGGACGGGCCACCCGGAGGTCGGCAGCGGCCGGGTCCGGGGCGAGAGCCACCCGTCAGGCGCCCACGAGACCGGGCGGGACAAGCCGCCACCCGCCCGGTCCGAGAAGCTCAAGCCGCTCGGTCTCGAACAGGCGCATCTCCCTGGCCCGGAGCGAGCCGGTCACCGTGCGGTCACCGGTCGCCAGGTCGACGCGGACGGCACCGATACCGACCGGCGTGCACGAAGGGTCACCGGTCTCAAGGTGACGGCGGTCCTGGAAGCCGAAACAGGCGGCATCGTCCAGGTCCACGAGGACAGAGGTGCGAAGGAGCGCTTGCAGGCGTTTCCTCGTCACTCGTCCGACGGCACGGGAGACGGCGGCACCCCCGCACGGGTGCCGCCGCTCTCCTTGTGATCCGGAGCCGTTGCCGATCGGTGAGGGTGGTCGGGTGACAGGCAACGGCTCCGGGGCTTGTGGGTCGGGTCCGCTCCGCCCCGGAGGGCTCAGCGGTGGTCGCTGCCCTTCGAGGTGACCGCCGCGCGGCCGGCCTCCAGGCGGGCGACCGGGATGCGGAACGGGGAGCAGGAGACGTAGTCCAGGCCCACCTCGTGGAAGAAGTGGACGGACTCCGGGTCGCCGCCGTGCTCGCCGCAGACGCCGAGCTTGAGGTCGGGGCGGGTGGCGCGGCCGGCCTCGGCGGCGAGCTTCACCAGGGAGCCGACGCCGTCCCGGTCGATGGTCTCGAACGGGGAGACGCCGAAGATGCCCTTCTCCAGGTAGGCCGTGAAGAAGCTGGCCTCCACGTCGTCCCGGCTGAAGCCCCACACCGTCTGGGTGAGGTCGTTCGTGCCGAAGGAGAAGAACTCGGCGGCCTCCGCGATCTGGCCGGCGGTCAGCGCGGCGCGCGGCAGCTCGATCATCGTGCCGATGGCGAGCTTCAGCCTGGTGCCGGTGGCCTCCTCGACCTCCGCGACGACCTGGTCGGCCTCCTCGCGGACGATCTCCAGCTCCTGGACCGTGCCGACCAGCGGGATCATGATCTCGGCGCGCGGGTCGCCCTTGGCCGCCCGGCGCTCGGCCGCCGCCTCGGCGATGGCCCGTACCTGCATGGTGAACAGGCCGGGGATGACCAGGCCGAGCCGCACGCCGCGCAGGCCCAGCATCGGGTTCTGCTCGTGCAGCCGGTGCACGGCCTGCAGCAGGCGCAGTTCGTTCTCGTGCGGCTCCTGGCGGGACTCGGCGAGGGCCACGCGGACCGACAGTTCGGTGATGTCGGGCAGGAACTCGTGCAGCGGCGGGTCGAGGAGGCGGACGGTGACCGGGAGGCCGTCCATGCCCTCGAACAGTTCGACGAAGTCCTTCTTCTGCAGCGGCAGCAGCGCCTTGAGGGACTCCTCGCGCTCCTCCTGGGTGTCGGCCAGGATCAGCCGCTCCACCAGCTCGCGCCGGTCACCGAGGAACATGTGCTCGGTGCGGCACAGGCCGATGCCCTGGGCGCCGAAGCGGCGGGCGCGCAGCGCGTCCTCGGCGTTGTCGGCGTTGGCGCGCACGCGCAGCCGGCGCTTGCGGTCGGCGAAGGCCATCATCCGGTGGACGGCCTCGACGAGCTCGTCGGCGTCGTCGGCGCCCGGGTGCATGCGGCCCTCGAAGTACTCCACGACCGGCGACGGCACGACCGGGACCTCACCGAGGTAGACCTTGCCGGTCGAGCCGTCGATGGAGATCAGGTCGCCCTCCTCGACGACGTGCCCGCCGGGGACGGTCATCCGGCGGCGCTTGGTGTCGACCTCGAGCTCCTCGGCGCCGCAGACACAGGTCTTGCCCATGCCGCGCGCGACGACGGCGGCGTGCGAGGTCTTGCCGCCGCGGGAGGTGAGGATGCCCTCGGCGGCGATCATGCCGTCCAGGTCGTCGGGGTTGGTCTCGCGGCGGACCAGGATGACCTTCTCGCCGGAGCGGGACCACTTGACGGCGGTGTACGAGTCGAAGACCGCCTTGCCGACCGCGGCGCCCGGCGAGGCCGCGATGCCGCGTCCGACCTTCTCGACCTTCGTGTCCTCGTCGAAGCGCGGGAACATCAGCTGGGCGAGCTGCGCGCCGGTGACGCGGGTGAGCGCCTCGGCCTCGTCGATCAGCCCCTGGTCGACGAGCTGGGTGGCGATGCGGAAGGCCGCGCCCGCGGTGCGCTTGCCGACGCGGGTCTGGAGCATCCACAGCTGGCCGCGCTCGATGGTGAACTCGATGTCGCAGAGGTCCTTGTAGTGGTTCTCCAGCGTCTCCATGATCCGCATCAGCCGGTCGTACGACTTCTTGTCGATCCGCTCCAGCTCCGCGAGCGGCACGGTGTTGCGGATGCCCGCGACCACGTCCTCGCCCTGGGCGTTCTGCAGGTAGTCGCCGTAGACGCCCTGGTGGCCGGAGGCGGGGTCGCGGGTGAAGGCGACGCCGGTGCCCGAGTCGGGGCCGAGGTTGCCGAAGACCATGGAGCAGACGTTGACGGCGGTGCCCAGGTCGTGCGGGATGCGCTCCTGGCGGCGGTAGAGCTTGGCCCGGTCGGTGTTCCAGGAGTCGAAGACCGCGTGGATGGCGAGGTCCATCTGCTCGCGCGGGTCCTGCGGGAAGTCCCGGCCGGCCTCGGTCCTGACGATCTTCTTGAACCTGGTGACCAGCTTCTTGAGGTCGGCGGCCTCCAGCTCGGTGTCGACCTCGACCTGCTTGGCGGCCTTCGCCGCCTCCAGCGCGTCCTCGAACAGCTCCCCGTCGACGCCGAGGACGGTCTTGCCGAACATCTGGATGAGGCGCCGGTAGGAGTCCCAGGCGAAGCGGTCGTCACCGGACTGCCGGGCGAGCCCCTGCACGGACTTGTCGGACAGGCCGATGTTCAGGACGGTGTCCATCATGCCCGGCATGGAGAACTTGGCTCCGGAGCGGACCGACACGAGGAGGGGGTCGTCGCTCTGGCCGAGCTTCTTGCCCATCGCCGCTTCGAGGGCGTCGAGGTGCGCGCTCACCTCGTCACGCAGTGCCGCCGGCTCCACGCCGCTCTCCAGGTAGACCTTGCAGGCCTCCGTGGTGATGGTGAAGCCGGGAGGGACGGGAAGCCCCAGATTGGTCATCTCGGCGAGGTTCGCCCCCTTGCCGCCGAGAAGGTCCTTGAGGTCCCTGTTGCCCTCGGTGAAGTCGTAGACGAACTTCACGCCCTCAACGCCGTGACCCTGCTGGCCTGCGTGGGGATCTTTGTTTTCCGACACGGGTCTCGACTCCTCGAGGACGCGGTGGCTGCCCTGACGGGCAGGAACATACCCAGATCAAAGGCATCTGGGTACGTCCACACGTGCGTCATGCGCCTGCGACCACTCCGCCGCCACGGGATCGAAAGTCAAGGCGTGGCAAGCCCTCGCGGCCGCATGCGTTCACCTCTTGAACGCGTCGACTCCGAATGAGACGATCCAGTCGCTCATGTGAGCGACAATCAGCACGTCTGATTTCGCTCGATGAACGATCAAAGGGTGGCACCGAGTGCCACCCTTTGAGAAGTGCAGTCACCCGCAATTCGCTCATCTGAGCGCAACCCTTATCAAGGGTGGCGAGAATCACGCTGCCTCAGCCGCCGGGATTTCACCGTGCGGACGCACCCCGTGCGCCTCCCCCGGTGGCCGCCGGGCGGCCGCGCAGGCGCCTCACCGGGACTCCACGGACGGGCATTGCCCGGCCTTCGCCCCTCCTGTGTGCCGAACGTACCTCCCGCCGCGCTGAACACGCCGGCCGGTGCGCCCGTACGGAACTACGGCGGATCCGGACCCCCACGCCGGGTCCGCCACCCCACCGGGTTTTGCACGGAAGGACCTCCGGGTGCCTGTCTTCACACGCCTGCGCCGACCGACACGGACGACCGAGGAGAACCGACAGGAGGAAGAGCGCCCGCACCCGGCGGTAGAGACAGCGGAGGCAGAAGAGGCAGAAGAGACGGGGGGCCCGGAAGACGCGGCGGAACAGCGGGGGGAAGCGCCCTCGAAGAAGCTCACCCGCCGCACCCCGCACGCCCTGCACGCCCTCCGCTCCCGCTGCGCCCGCCTGCGCGCGCGGCACCCCCGTGCCGCGCGCGCCGCCCGCTGGGCCCTGCACGGACTCGCCGCCGCGCTGATCGTCGGCGCGCTCCTGCTGCCGAACACCGCCGGTGCCCTGCGGCCCAGCCGGTTCACCCGGATTCCGGCCGAGGCGATCGTCGGGGCCGTCCTGCTCCTCGCCCTGCCGCGCCGGCCGCGGATCGTCGCGGCCGCGCTGTACGGGGCCGGCATCGCCGTGCTGACCGTGCTGAACCTGCTGGACATCGGGTTCAACGAGTACCTGGGCCGGAGCTTCAACGTGGTGCTCGACTGGGGGCTGCTGGACGACGCGGAGCACTACGTGGAGGACTCGATGGGCGGTGCCGCCGCCACGGCCGCCGCCGTCGGCGCGGTCGTCCTGGTCCTGCTCCTGGTGGTCGTGATGGCGCTCGCCGCGGTCCGGCTGAGCGGCCTGCTGGCCCGGCACCGTACGCGGGCCACCCGGGGCGCGCTGGTCGCGGGCACGGTGTGGATCACCTGTACCGCCCTCGGCCTGCAGGTGTCCGGTGTGCCGGTCGCCTCCGACCGGGCCGCGGCCGCGCTGAAGGTTCAGGGCAAGCGGGTGCGGGACACGCTGCGCGACGAGGCGGCGTTCGAGAAGGTGGCACGCTCGGACCCGTTCGCGGGCACGCCCGCCGACCAGCTCCTGCCCGACCTGCGCGGCAAGGACGTCGTCATCGCGTTCATCGAGAGCTACGGCCGGACCGCCCTGGAGGACCCGGTGATCGCCCCCGGCGTCACCGGCACCCTGGACGCCGGCACCGAGTCGCTCACCGGGGCGGGGTTCGAGGCGCGCAGCGGCTGGCTGACGTCGTCGACGTTCGGCGGCAGCAGCTGGCTGGGCCACTCGACGGCACTGTCCGGCCTGTGGATCGACAACCAGCAGCGCTACCGCACCGCCACCGCGAGCGACCGCCTCACCCTCACCAAGGCGTTCGGCAGGTCCGGCGCCTGGGACACCGTCGGCATCGTGCCGGGCGTGCAGAAGGGCTGGCCCGAGGCGAAGTGGTTCGGCCTCGACAAGGTCTACAACGCCTTCCGGCTGGGCTACCGGGGCCCGAAGTTCAGCTGGTCGACGATGCCCGACCAGTACACGCTCGAGGCGTTCCAGCGCCTGGAGCACGGCAGGGAGCGCGAGGAGGGCAAGAACCTGATGGCGGAGGTCATCCTGACCTCCAGCCATCAGCCCTGGGCGCCCCTGCCCGAGATGGTCGGCTGGGACGAACTCGGCGACGGCTCCGTCTTCGGGCCCGTCCAGAAGGCGGGGAAGGACCCCGGCAGCCTCATGTCGGACGCCACCAAGTCCCGTCGGGAGTACGGCAGGTCGGTCGAGTACTCGGTGACCGCCCTCATTCAGTGGCTGGAGCGCTACGGCACCGAGGACACCGTCCTCGTCTTCCTCGGCGACCACCAGCCCATCGCCCGGGTCAGCGGTCCGAGGGCGAGCCGGGACGTGCCGGTGACGATCGTCGCCAAGGACCCGAAGGCGCTGGACGAGATCGCCGACTGGAACTGGACCGAGGGGCTGAGGCCGGACCAGGACGCACCCGTGTGGCGGATGGACGCGTTCCGCGACCGCTTCCTGGAGGCCTACGGCTCCGTCCCGCACCCCGCCGGAGGCTGAAACCCGGGGACGGGCCCGCTCAGCCGCCCGACGTGTCCAGTTCGGCGTCCTCGCCGACGCCCGCGCACGCGTACGGGTCCTTCAGCCAGCCGTCCGGCAGCGCCACCCGGTTGTTGCCGGACGTACGGCCGCGGGGGCCGTCCGCACCGGCCGGCCAGGGCTGGTCCAGGTCCAGCTCGTCCAGCCCGGCCCGCAGGGTCTCCAGGGAGGACGTGATGGCGAGCCGTTTGCGCATCTCGGAGCCGACCGCGAAGCCCTTCAGGTACCAGGCGACGTGCTTGCGGAAGTCGATCACGCCGCGGGCCTCGTCGCCGATCCACTCACCGAGCAGGGCGGCGTGCCGGACCATGACGTCGGCGACCTCGCGCAGTGTGGGCCGGTACAGGTCGCGGCGGCCCTCGAAGGACGCGACCAGGTCGGCGAACAGCCACGGCCGCCCCAGGCAGCCGCGTCCCACCACGACCCCGTCGCAGCCGGTCTCCCGGACCATCCGCAGGGCGTCGTCGGCGGACCAGATGTCGCCGTTGCCGAGCACGGGGATCTCCGGCACGTGCTCCTTGAGCCGGGCGACGGCGTCCCAGTCGGCGGTGCCGCCGTAGTGCTGGGCGGTGGTGCGGCCGTGCAGGGCGACGGCGCTCACCCCCTCCTCGACGGCGATGCGGCCGGCGTCCAGGTAGGTCAGGTGGTCGTCGTCGATGCCCTTGCGCATCTTGATCGTGACCGGCAGGTCCCCGGCGCCGGCGACCGCCTCGCGCAGGATGGAGCGCAGCAGGTTCCGCTTGTAGGGCAGGGCCGAGCCGCCGCCCTTGCGGGTCACCTTCGGTACCGGGCAGCCGAAGTTGAGGTCGATGTGGTCGGCGAGGTCCTCCTCGACGATCATGCGGACGGCCTTGCCGACGGTCACCGGGTCGACGCCGTACAGCTGGATCGAGCGCGGCGTCTCGCTCGCGTCGAACGTGATCAGCTGCATGGTCTTCTCGTTGCGTTCGACCAGCGCCCGGGTGGTGATCATCTCGCTGACGAACAGCCCCTTGCCGCCACTGAATTCCCTGCAGAGGGTGCGGAAGGGCGCGTTGGTGATCCCGGCCATGGGGGCCAGCACGACGGGCGGCCGGACCGCGTACGGGCCGATCGCCAGGTCGCGGCCCGTCGCCTGGTCGCGCGCGCCCGGGGCCGGGTTCGGGGTGGAGGGGGGCGTGGACATTCCCCCATTGTCCCGCATGCCGAGCACTGCCCGGGGTGCCGCCCGGGGAGCCCCGGGCGGCATCATGTAACGACCATTAGTTAACCGTACTATCGAACCGCGCGTACGATAGTGGCCATGTCCGAGCTCACTCCGCGCCGACGTCTGCTCGTGCTCGCGATCTGCTGCATGAGCCTGCTCCTCGTGAGCCTGGACAACACCGTCCTGAACGTCGCCCTGCCGTCGCTCCAGAGGGACCTGGACGCCAGCACCCCGGGCCTGCAGTGGACCATCGACGCGTACACGCTCGTCCTGGCGTCCCTGCTGATGCTCGCCGGCTCCACGGCGGACCGGATCGGCCGCAGGCGGGTCTTCACGGCCGGCCTGGTCGTCTTCACCCTCGGCTCGCTGCTGTGCTCGCTCGCCCCGGACCTGGACGCGCTGGTCGTCTTCCGCATGGTGCAGGCGGTGGGCGGTTCGATGCTCAACCCGGTCGCCATGTCGATCATCACCCACACCTTCGCCGACCCGCGCGAACGCGCCCGCGCGATCGGCGCGTGGGGCGCGGTCGTCGGCCTCTCGATGGCGGCGGGGCCGTTGATCGGGGGTCTGCTGGTGGACTCCGTCGGCTGGCGCTCCATCTTCTGGATCAACCTGCCCGTGGGCCTCGCCGCCCTGGTGCTCACCCTGCGCTTCGTCCCGGAGTCGCGGGCGCCGAAGGCCCGCCGCGCCGACCCGGTGGGCCAGCTGCTGGTCATCGCCCTGTTCGGCTCGCTGACGTACGCGATCATCGAGGCGCCGCACGCGCCGCTCTCCGCCACGGCACCCTTCGCCGCCGTCGCGCTCGCGTCCCTGACGGCCCTGCTGGTGTACGAGTCACGGCGCCACGAACCCCTCATCGACCTGCGTTTCTTCCGCTCGGCGCCGTTCAGCGGGGCCACGGTGATCGCGGTGAGCGCGTTCGCCGCGCTCGGCGGGTTCCTGTTCCTGTCGACGCTCCACCTGCAGAACGTACGGGGGCTGAGCGCCCTGGAGGCCGGGCTGTGGATGCTCCCCATGGCTCTCCCGACGTTCCTGTGCGCCCCGCTCTCCGGCCGGCTGGTCGGCAGCCGGGGGCCACGGCTGCCGCTGCTGGTCGCGGGCGGCGCGATGACGGCGGCCGGGCTCCTCTTCGCCCTCTTCGGGGCCGAGACGTCCGACGCCACGCTGGCCGCCGGGTACGTCCTGTTCGGCGTCGGCTTCGGCTTCGTCAACGCGCCCATCACCAACACCGCCGTCTCCGGCATGCCCCGCGCCCAGGCCGGGGTGGCCTCGGCGGTGGCCTCCACCAGCCGGCAGCTGGGCCAGACGCTCGGCGTCGCGGTGGTCGGCGCGGTGCTGGCGGCCGGGGTGGGCTCCTCGTCGTACGCGGAGAGTTTCGTGGCGGCCTCGCGGCCCGCCTGGTGGATCCTCACCGCGTGCGGACTCGCGGTGCTGGTGGTGGGCGCGGCGACCTCGGGCCCCTGGGCACGGGCGACCGCGCGGCGGACGGCCGAGCGGCTGGAGTCGGGGGAGATCCACGAGACGGCCGGAGCGGGCGCGTAGCCACGCGTGGCGTTCGCGCACGGCGCCGGGGGTCGGACCGCCACCGAATTCCCCTGCGTCGAGCCCCCGTTGATGTTGCTCTTGCTGCACACTCTGCGTCATGCCCCAGATCGACACGAGCAAAGTCAGCCGCTGGGACCAGCACGGGCGGGAACACGTCGTACGGGTCCGGCGCACCGGTGTGCGGCGCACCCTCAGGTGCGGGACCTGTGACTGGCGCGTACGCGCCCGGTTCCTGCCCTGGCTGAAGGCGCAGGAGCACCTGGCCCGGGCCCACCAGGCGACGGTGGACCCCGCGGGGACGTAGAACCGCCCCGGGCGGCGCGGGAAGCGCTGCCCGGGGCGGTTCGGGGGAGTCCGGCGGCGCCGGGCCCCGTCGGTCGTCAGCAGCCGACCAGGCGGCTCGCCAGGTAGCCCTCGATCTGGTCGAGGGAGATCCGCTCCTGCTTCATGGTGTCGCGCTCGCGCACCGTCACCGCGTTGTCCTCGAGCGTGTCGAAGTCGACCGTGACGCAGAACGGCGTACCGATCTCGTCCTGGCGGCGGTAGCGGCGGCCGATGGCGCCGGCGTCGTCGAACTCGATGTTCCAGTTCTGCCGCAGCGCCTGGGCGAGGCCCTTGGCCTTCGGCGACAGCTCCGGGTTGCGGGAGAGCGGGAGCACCGCGACCTTCACCGGGGCCAGGCGCGGGTCGAGGCGCAGCACGGTGCGCTTCTCCAGCTTGCCCTTGGCGTTGGGCGCCTCGTCCTCGATGTACGCGTCGAGCAGGAAGGCGAGCATCGCCCGGCCGACACCGGCCGCCGGCTCGATGACGTACGGGGTCCAGCGCTCGCCGGCCTCCTGGTCGAAGTAGGAGAGGTCCTGGCCGGAGGCCTTGGAGTGGGCGCCGAGGTCGTAGTCGGTGCGGTTGGCGACGCCCTCGAGCTCACCCCACTCGCTGCCGCCGAACTGGAAGCGGTACTCGATGTCGGCGGTGCGCTTGGAGTAGTGGGAGAGCTTCTCCTTCGGGTGCTCGTACCACCGCATGTTCTCCTCGCGCATGCCGAGGCCGGTGTACCAGTTCCAGCGCTGCTGCATCCAGTACTCCTGCCACGTCTCGTCCTCGCCCGGCTTGACGAAGAACTCCATCTCCATCTGCTCGAACTCGCGGGTCCGGAAGATGAAGTTGCCGGGCGTGATCTCGTTGCGGAAGGACTTGCCCATCTGGGCGATCCCGAAGGGCGGCTTGCGGCGCGAAGTGGTCTGCACCTGGCCGAAGTTGGTGAAGATGCCCTGGGCGGTCTCGGGGCGCAGGTAGGCGACGGAGCCGGAGTCCTGCGTGGGGCCGAGGTGGGTGGAGAGCAGGCCCGAGAACTGCTTGGGCTCGGTGAACTGGCCCTTGTTGCCGCAGTTGGGGCAGTTGATGTCGGCGAGGCCGTTCTCCGGGGCGCGGCCCTTCTTCTCCTCGTACGCCTCTTCCAGGTGGTCCGCGCGGAACCGCTTGTGGCAGGCGGTGCATTCGGTGAGCGGGTCCGAGAAGGTGGCGACGTGACCGGAGGCGACCCACACCTCGGGGGCCAGGATCACCGACGAGTCGATACCCACGACGTCCTCACGCGACGTCACCATGTAGCGCCACCACTGGCGCTTGAGGTTCTCCTTGAGCTCGACACCCAACGGCCCGTAGTCCCAGGCGGCACGCTGGCCGCCGTAGATCTCACTGCAGGGGAATACGAAGCCTCGGCGCTTGCTCAGGCTGACGATGGTGTCGATCTTGTCGGCGGCCACGGTGCTCTCTTCATTACGACGACGGGCGACGAAGCGAGATTGCTTCCAGCGAAGGGCTCAGGCTACCGGCGGGGCCTGCCCCCCGACCAATTCGGGGCCCCGCCCGCTGTGCCCGGCGTCTCTCGTCCAGTTTGTTGACAACGGTTTCCATATTTGTTGAAAATGGGAGTCATGAACGTACGACGACGCCTCATACCCGCCGCAGCGGTGACCGCGGTCACCGCACTCGCCATGGGCACGCTGTCCGCCTGCTCCTCCGACAGCGCCGCCGCGGGCGACACCGGGAAGTTCGACGTCGTCGCCTCCTTCTACCCGATGGCGTTCCTCGCCGAGCAGATCGGCGGCGACCATGTGAACGTCACCAGCCTGACCCAGCCCGGCCAGGAACCGCACGACCTGGAGATCAGCGCCAAGCAGACCGCGCAGCTCGAGGAGACCGACGCGGCGCTCTACCTCAAGGGCCTGCAGCCCACCGTCGACGAGGCCGTCGCCCAGTCCGGTGTGAAGACGAAGATCGACGCGGCCACCCTGACCACCCTGGAGACGCACGGCACCGAGGCCGGCGCCCACGAGGACGAGCACGGCCACGAGGACGAACACGCCGACGAACACAGTCACGAGGACGAGCACGGCCACGAGGACGAACACGGCGACGAGCACGCGGGCGAGGAAGAAGGCCACAGCCACGCGACCGAGGGCGGCGAGGACCCCCACGTCTGGCTCGACCCGGTCAAGTACGCCGAGGTCGCCGAGGGCGTCGGCAAGGCCTTCGAGAAGGCCGACCCCGACCACGCCGCCGACTACAAGAAGAACACCGAGGCCCTGGTCGGCAGGCTGAACGAGCTGGACACCACGTTCGAGACGGGCCTGAAGGGCCGCACGTCCGACGTCTTCATCACCACCCACTCGGCCTTCGGCTACCTCGCCGAGCGCTACGGCCTGACCCAGGAGGCCATCAACGGTCTCAGCCCCGAGGCCGAGCCCAGCGCCGCCCGCGTGAAGGAGCTCGCCGAGACGGCCAAGGCCGACGGCGTGACCACCGTGTTCTACGAGACACTGGTGAGCGACGACACCGCGAAGACGGTCGCGGCCGACGCCGGGCTGAAGACGGACGTCCTCGACCCGCTCGAGGGCATCACCGACACCTCCCGCGGCGACGACTACTTCGAGGTCATGGAGTCCAACCTGAAGGCCCTGCGGACGGCTCTGGGAGCCGCGTGACCGGCCGCCCGGCCGACCACCGACCGACGACCCACCGGAGGGCGGCAGCATGACGACGAAGAGCGACCCCGTCATATCCCTGCGGGGCGTCCACGCCGAGCTGGGCTCGCGCCCCGTCCTCCGCGGCATCGACCTCACCGCGCACCGCGGTGAGGTCGTCGCCCTGCTCGGCGCGAACGGCTCCGGCAAGTCGACGGCCGTGCGCAGCGTCATCGGCCAGGTGCCGGTCACCGCCGGCACGATCGAGCTGTTCGGCACCCCGCGGCGCCGCTTCCGCGACTGGGCGCGGGTGGGGTACGTCCCGCAGCGCACCACGGCCGCGGGCGGCGTGCCCGCCACGCTGACCGAAGTGGTCTCCTCCGGCCGGCTCTCCCGTACCCGCTTCGGCGTGTTCCGCAGGACCGACCGCGAGGCCGTACGGCACGCGCTGGAGCTGGTCGGCATGGCGGACCGGGCGAAGGACTCCGTGGACGCGCTCTCCGGCGGCCAGCACCAGCGGGTGCTGATCGCCCGCGCGCTCGCCGCCGAACCCGAGCTGCTGATCCTGGACGAGCCGATGGCGGGCGTCGACCTGGCCAGCCAGGAGGTGCTCGCGACGATCCTGCGCCACCAGGTCGCCCAGGGTGCCACCGTCCTGCTGGTCCTGCACGAGCTGGGTCCGCTGGAACCCCTGATCGACCGGGCGGTCGTCCTGCGCGACGGCTGCGTGACGCACGACGGCCCGCCCCCGGAGGCGGTCGGCCAGCACGCCCTGCCCGGCCACGACCACGTACACCCGCACGCACCGGCGGGCGTCGAACCGATCCGCACGGGACTGCTGAGCTGATTGCTGATGGACCTCCTGAACTACGCCTTCATGCAGCGGGCGCTGCTGGCGGCCGTCCTGGTCGGCATCACCGCCCCCGCGGTCGGCATCTACCTCGTCCAGCGCCGCCAGGCCCTCATGGGCGACGGCATCGGGCACGTCGCGATGACCGGCGTCGGCCTCGGCTTCCTGCTCTCCTGGTCGCCGGTGTGGATGGCGACCCTGGTGTCCGTCGTCGGCGCCGTCCTGATGGAGCTGATCCGCTGGTACGGCAAGGCCCGCGGCGACATCGCCCTCGCGATGCTGTTCTACGGCGGTATGGCGGGCGGCGTGATGTTCATCAACCTCGCCCCGACCGGTTCCAACGCGAACCTCACCTCGTACCTGTTCGGCTCCCTGTCGACGGTCTCCGAGTCCGACGTGACGGCGATCTGCCTCCTGGCCGCGTTCGTGGTGCTGGTCACCGTCGGTCTGCGCCGCCAGTTGTTCGCGGTCAGCCAGGACGAGGAGTTCGCGCGGGTCACGGGCCTGCCGGTGCGGTGGTTGAACCTGCTCACCGCGATCACGGCGGCGGTCACCGTCACCGTCGCGATGCGCGTGGTCGGCCTGCTCCTGGTGAGCGCGCTCATGGTGGTGCCCGTCGCCGCCGCCCAGGCGCTCAGCCGCAGTTTCGCCGCCACCTTCGCCATCGCCGTCGCGATCGGCGTGAGCGTGACCATCGGCGGCACGGTCACCTCGTACTACCAGGACGTGCCGCCCGGGGCGACGATCGTGCTGCTGACGATCGCCGCGTTCATCGTGCTGACCGTGCTGGCCGCACCGCTGGCCCGCCGCCGCGCCCGTGCCCTGGCCGCCGCTCGGCCCACCCCGGACCCCGCGGAGTGCGCCGTTCCGGCCGGCCGGAAGCCGCCCGGCGACGTCGGCGTCTGACCCGTCTCCGCCCGGCCTGGCACAATGGCCGCGGCAGGGCAGAGGCAGACGTGTGAGGAGGACACCGGTGACCACCGCTGGACCGCCCGTGAAGGGCCGCGCCACCAGGCAGCGGGCCGCTGTGGCGGCTGCGCTCCAGGACGTCGACGAGTTCCGCAGCGCGCAGGAGCTGCACGACATGCTCAAGCACAAGGGCGACTCGGTCGGGCTCACCACGGTCTACCGCACCCTGCAGTCCCTCGCCGACGCCGGCGAGGTGGACGTCCTGCGCACCGCCGACGGCGAGTCCGTCTACCGCCGCTGCTCCACCGGCGACCATCACCACCACCTGGTCTGCCGCAGCTGCGGCAAGGCGGTCGAGGTCGAGGGCCCGGCCGTGGAGACCTGGGCGGAGGCCATCGCCGCCGAGCACGGCTACGTCAACGTGGCCCACACCGTGGAGATCTTCGGCACCTGCGCGGAGTGCGCGGCGGCGGCGGACGGCACCTGAGAACCCGGACACGGGAAGGGGCGCGGAGGTGATCTCCGCGCCCCTTCGCCGTACCCACGCCTTCCCCTACTGTTCCTGCCTGCCCTCCATGGCGAGCAGTTCCTCGTTCGGGATCGCCCCGCCGAAGCGGCGGTCGCGGGAGGCGAACTCCAGGCACGCGCGCCACAGGTCCCGGCGGTCGAAGTCCGGCCACAGGACGTCCTGGAAGACCATCTCGGCGTAGGCGCTCTGCCACAGCAGGTAGTTGGACGTGCGCTGCTCGCCGCTGGGCCGCAGGAACAGGTCCACGTCCGGCATGTCCGGGTAGTACATGTAGTGCTGCAGTGTCTTCTCGTTGATCTTCGACGGGTCGAGACGCCCCGCCTTCACGTCCTCGGCCAGCGCCTGCGCCGCGTCGGCGATCTCCGCCCGCCCGCCGTAGTTCATGCAGAAGTACAGCGTCAGCCGGTCGTTGTCCTTGGTCTGCTCCTGGGCGATCTGGAGTTCCTTGGCGACCGACTTCCACAGCTTGGGCATCCGGCCCACCCAGCGCACCCGCACGCCCAGCTCGTCGAGCTCGTCACGGGACTTGCGGATGAAGTCGCGGTTGAAGTTCATCAGGAAGCGCACCTCGTCCGGTGAGCGCTTCCAGTTCTCGGTGGAGAAGGCGTACAGCGAGATGGCGCCGACGCCCATCTCGATCCCGCCCTGGAGCACGTCCAGCACCCGCTCGGCGCCGACCTTGTGCCCCTCGGTGCGCGGCAGGCCCCGCTCCTTGGCCCAGCGTCCGTTGCCGTCCATCACGATCGCCACGTGCTTGGGGACCAGCTCGCCCGGGAACTTCGGGGGCCGCGCGCCGGAGGGGTGCGGTACCGGCGTCCTGTACTCCCGGCGCTGACGCCCCAGGAACCCGCGTACGGCCATGTGCTTCTCGTCTCCTCGTACCGACGTGTCGTGCTTATTTCTCGACGTACCGCAGGGAGCGCAGCCCGCGCTCCAGGTGCCAGTGCAGGTATGCGGACACCAGCCCGCTGCCCTCCCGGACGTACCGCGCCTCGGACGCGTCCGCCGCCTCCCAGTCTCCCGTGAGCAGCGCACCGAGGTGGTCCAGGGCCTGCGGCGAGGGTACGACGCTGCCGGGCACCCGGCAGTCGGCGCAGACGGTCCCGCCGGAGGCGACCGAGAAGAACCGGTTCGGTCCGGGCATCCCGCACTTCGCGCAGTCGCCGAAGCTCGGGGCGTAGCCGTTGACGGCGAGGGAGCGCAGCAGGAACGCGTCGAGGACGAGGTGCGGTGTGTGCTCGCCGCGGGCGAGGGTCCGCAGGGCGCCGACGAGCAGCAGGTACTGCTGGACGGCCGGCTCGCCCTCGTGGTCGGTGAACCGCTCGGCGGTCTCCAGCATGGCCGTTCCGGCGGTGTAGCGGGCGTAGTCGGTGACGATCCCGCCGCCGTACGGCGCGATCGTCTCGCTCTGTGTGCACAGCGGGAGGCCGCGCCCGATCAACTCGCTGTTCTTGGAGAAGAACTGCACGTCCACATGGGAGAACGGTTCGAGGCGTGCGCCGAACTTGGACTTCGTGCGGCGCACGCCCCTCGCCACGGCGCGTACGCGCCCGTGACCGCGGGTGAGCAGCGTGATGATCCGGTCCGCTTCCCCCAGCTTCTGGGTGCGCAGCACGATGCCGTCGTCGCGGAACAGGCTCATGCGCCCATTCTCGCGTACGCGCGAAGCCGGCGGGCCCCGGGTCCGGCGTCAGGTCAGCTCCCCCCGGCTGCGCGCGTTGGCGTACGCGGTCGCCGCGCGCTGCCGCTCGGCGGGGGTCGCCTGCCGCACCGCGACCGGCTCGGCGTCCCACTCCCGGCCCCCGCCGTACGGTCTCAGCTGGATGTAGGGCCCCTCGTGTCCCATCACGATGCCGATCCGCTCGGTCCGGGTGTCCACGGCGCATACACCGACCGGCGGCTTCATCGCGCCGCCACGGCCGTCACGACCGCGAGCCGCCGCGCGGTCCCCACGGAGCACCGCCCCCGCTCGGCGAGCGGGCGGGGCGCCTCCCGCGCAAGACCCACCGGGTCCGGCCCCGGTGACGGCAGAACAATTCCGGTTTTCGCGAGTAACGCCCGCAATTCTTTCACCACGCCCTCCGCTTCTTCGACGCAGAGCGCCGAGTGCCGTTCCTTCACCCTGCTCCCCTCCTTTTCGGCTTTCACGCTCACGCTCCTTGAGGTGCCTGCCGGAACCTACACTCGGAAGAGGTTTTCGCTCCACAAGGAAAGGGCCGCGCAAAGGGGCGGGGAAAGGGATCGACAATGGCCAACGGTTCACGCCTGACGGCACGGGATTCCTCCGGAGCGGAACCGGAGTGACGCCGGGAGGAGCAGGGGTTCACACAGGTGGAGCCGGGGACGGGGGTGTTCGTGCCGGGCGGCCGCATCGGGCAATTCGAACAGGCAGTTCGCAAACCCCCGCGGGACGTGGCCCAGCGGATCGACAGCACGCTGCGAACCGACGGCATTCCCGAGCGGATGCGGCGCAAGCCCGTCGAGGACCAGACGCACACGGAGTACTTTTCACCCGCAGCCGGACCGGAGCGACCGGCGAGGGGAAACCGCGAGTACGCACCGGCGGTGTTCCCTGACTCCTGCAAACGCGGGAGTCCGCGCGGGCGATGTTCCCGGCAGGCAACCCGTCGGCCGCCGACGGGTGCATCGGGGAACCGACCAAGGGACGCCCGGACCGGACCCAGGTCCTCGAGGACGCCACAGGACCCGCGTACGGGGTGGCACCGCACGAGACGGTGCCGCGCGCTTCCGCGGGCGGGCCGGCGGTCACGGCCCGCCGGCCCGGCCACACCGCGGCCGTGACGCGGCGGCGCACGGTGCTGTCGCAGATGCCGCCCCTCCCTGCGGGGGCGCGCCCCGTCCTGGTCGTCGGGGCGGCGGCCTGCACGGACTTCGTCCGTGTGGTGCGGGTGTACAACCCGTGCGGACGCCGGGTGGTTGTACGGTTGCGTGAGGTTTCACGCCTTGGTGGGTAGACGGAGGGAAGCGTGCGAATACGCGGCTCCCTCCTGCGCCGGGTTCCTCTCAACTCCCGCTTTAATGCTAGGCGGTTGGTCCGATCGGAGGATGACCCGGCGATGACGCCGTTGGCATGACGCTTCGGCGGGGCTACAGCTGTGGCGGGCTCCGGGACGGTCTCCTGTGAGGTAGGACCGCGATTCTTTGGAGACCGACGTGACCGCCACCTCGTACGAGTACGCCCCCCACCACACCTACGTCGACCCGTACGCCTTCGACGGGAGCGCCTACGGCGACTTCCCGATCGCGCCGCCGCACCCGCCGGCTCGGCTGGACGTCGCCATCGACCCGCAGGACCGGCGGCGGCTGGAGCTCCACGCGGCCCTGACCGCCGCCGGTATCCCGCCGCTGCCCGAGGACCGCGAGGCCATCGACCGGCTCAGCGCCCTGCCCGGCAACATCAACAGCACGATCCAGCGCTGGCTGCAGCACGCCCTCTGACGCGAGGTGGGCCAAGGCGCGCGGGAGTGCGCGGCACCCGCCCCGTACGGCGGTTCAGGTGCGGTCGACCATCCAGGTGCCGTCCTCCTCGTCGTCGACCCGCACCTCCAGTTCGCGGATGCTCATCCCCGCCTCCCAGAGCTTCCAGAAACGCTTCATCTGGTCCTGGACATGGTCGGGGTGGGCGATGAGCCGGGTCCTGACGTTGACGTCGCGCAGGTCCTGCTCGATCTCGAAGGACACTTCCTCGTCGTAGACGATGAAGTCGTTGGCGTGGCCGCGCTGGATGTGCGGCGGCAGTTCGGGCAGCACCGCCACACGCACCTCGATGCGCAGTGCCTCCTGCTCGTCGCACAGCCGCAGCAGCCGGTCGTCGAGTTCGCGGGCGCTCTCCAGCAGGAACAGGCGCCGTACGGGCACCCCGTGCTCCTCGATCGCCTGCTTCTGCGCGTCGAGGTAGCGGCCGGCCGGTTCGCTGTTCCAGAACTCCCGGTCGACGGACGTACTGATGGCGCAGATGGACTGCTCCGCGACGTGGGTGAGGGTGAGCATCCAGTCGTGGTTCTCCCCGTGGCTCTCCACGCTCAGCCGGGTGAGCGCCGACATGTGCCCGATCACCCGCTGCATCTCCAGCCGGACGAACGAGTAGAGGAGCGGGGATCCGGGCGCCAGGACGTCGGCGAAGCGCTGGGCCAGTTCGGGCAGGCCGTCCATACGGACCCGGTCCAGCGGCGGGTAGGGCTGCGGGGGCCGGTCCAGTTGGGCGAAACGGCTCTCGACCAGGTGCTTCATGTCCTCGCTGTGCCGGGCGAGACCGGTCCGCAGGTCCTCCGCGTGCCGGGCGAGACCGGTCCGCAGGTCGTCGTCGTACCGCTGGAGGCCGTCTCGCACGGTGTGGCGCACGGTGGTGGCGGTCTCGGCCAGTGCGCGCTCCGCCCGCCGGTTTTGCTCCCCCGCCCCGCGGGGCGGGGCGAGGAGGTACTGGAGGGCCGCGGCACCGCCGGCGCAGAGTGCGGCGGCGGCGAGCTGCCTGGCCGCACCGGCGTCCGGGGCCAGCAGCGCGGCGACGCCCCAGACGAGGAGGCCGAGGACCGGCGCCGCCCACAGCCGACGCGTCCACGGGTCCGGATCGGGGGGCTCGTCCGGCACGCTCGCCACGTCCGGTGCGGCGGCCGGAGGGGGTGACGCCGTGCCGCCCGGTTCGCCCGGCGGGCCCGCCTGTGCGGGGACCGGCGGGCCGGGGTCGGGCCGGGTGCCCTCGGACTCGGGTGATGGTGCCGTGCTCATCTCGCTCTCCCCCCGTTGGGATACACGTCGGATCGGGGTGCGCACATGTGCGTGGGGCGGGGTCCGGCGGTTGACCGGTGCCCGGTCAGGGCCCCATGGCCCCCTCCCGGTGGGGGGAGGGGATCGCGTGCAGGGTCAGCTGGTCACGGACGCGCTGCACGAGGTTGTGCCACTGCCGGGAGAAGCCGGGCCGTTCCTCCAGCGCGTCCCAGAGCGGGGCCAGGTCCTGCGCGACCCGGGCCCGGGGCATCCACAGATGCAGCAGATGGTCGACGGCCGGCCGCAGCGCCCGGACCACGGCGGGATGCTCCTCTCCCGTTCCCGGCCGCTGCAGCCGCCGGGCGGGCGGCGCCCCGCCGGCGCCCGCGCCCAGCCGGATGCCGTCGAGGATGCGGACCACGGTGGTGAGCAGCCAGTCGTGCAGGGCGAGGTCGTCGCAGAGCCCGGCGATCCTGTCGCCGGGGGTGCCCTCGGGCACCCGGAGCCGGACGGTGCGCAGCTCGTCCTCGGCGAGGGTGAACCGTTCGATCGAGGGGCCGGCGCCCGGGTCCGCGGGCAGGGCCACCCAGCGGAGCCGGGTGGGGCGGGACCTCAGGGGCGGCCGGTGGTCGAGCAGGGGATGGCGCAGCAGCCGGGTGTGCAGCCCGTCCGCGATCAGGCCGACGTCCAGATCGCCGTGCCGCCCTCCGTTGAGCACGCCCTCGGCCACCGCCCCGCGGGGCAGCTTCCCGAACGGCTCGACCACCCCGGGCCGTACCAGGTACTGGCCCCACGGCCGCCGGTGGTCGGGACCGCCGGCGGGCACCCTGAAGTACGCGGAGGCCTGCAGCAGGCGCCCCTCGGTGAGGACGGCCCGTGCGACGACCGTGCCGACGGCGCGGACCCGGGCGCCGTCGGCGCTGGGCAGGGGGCAGTCGACGCCGGTCAGGATGTCGGGCGAGCGCCCGTAGAGGTTGGGGCGTTCGGAGAGCAGGACGCGTTCGTCGGCGCGCAGTGCGAGGAACTGGGCGGCGGCCCGGCTGTCGAGGGCCTGCAGGACCGGCAGCAGTGAGGTGCGGACCTCGCCGCAGGCGAGCACGACACGCGGGGCGGTCGTCGCCGGCCCCATGTCACGGCCCCGCGTAGAAGACGTAGGAGACGCGGTCGGCGACCGGGTCGGGGACGGTCACCTTCTCGCCGGCGGACCGGCGGGCGACCTGGCTCAGGGCCTCGGGGTCCACCTCGGTCTGGTCGAGGACGACGCGGACGGCGTGCTCGACGGGCAGGAACCGGTTGGGCACCACCGAGCAGGTGCGGTAGGCGGCGAACGGGTCCGCCCGGGGGTTGAGCCGGATCAGCGGGGGCAGTTCGTCCCAGTCCTCGGGGAACCCGTCGGCGGTGTGCGGCCGGGGCGTCAGGACGGCCTCGCCCCCGGTGCGCAGCAGGCCGAGGCGGGCGAGCTGCCACACCGCGGCGAGGAAGGGGCAGGACCAGGTGCGCTGTCCGTCGGGTGCCTCGCTCCAGAGTTCGACGTCGAGGAAGACGGAGTGGCGGCGGGCCGCGGTCTCCTTGGGCGGCTGCCAGGCGGCGGCCCTCTTCATCGCCTGCGGGGCACGCGCGGCGGGGCTGCGCCCGCCGTTGGCCAGCCAGCCGGTCTGTGCGGCCGGCGGGCGCAGGCCGTAGCTGCCGGGCGGTGGCTCCTCGACGAGGCGGTCGGCCACCGCCTCCGCGACCGGTGTCTTGCCGGCGACGGCGCAGCCCGACTCGCGGGCCAGGTAGTCGACGGCCAGCCCGGCCCGGTCCGCCTCCGCCAGCAGCAGCGGGACGAGTTCGGCGGGGCTGGAGAACCGGGTGAAGTAGTCGTCGACGAGGAAGCAGGTGCTGATCCGGGGGCGTTTGCCGCCCGTCTGCGCGGCCGCCGCGGCCCGCGCCGCGTCCGCCCAGGGCCGTACCTGCGCGAAGTGCCGCCGCAGGTGCCGCGGACCGGCCTCGAAGTCCTCCATGTAGAGGTGGCCCAGCTCCAGGGAGAGGTGGGACAGCGGCACCGCCTGGGTGCGCGGTTCGGCGGTGGTCTCGCGGAACACCGCGTCCGTCATGGCCGCCCCCAGCAGGAGTCGTCGGTCAGGCGTCGCGCGATCTCCTCCAGCGCCTCGAGCGTCTCCTTGTTGGCGATCTGGGTGGAGAACACGTCCTCTTCGGTGATCAGCTGCTCGCGCCACTGCAGGACGGGTTCCAGCGGTACGGCGCCGAGGACCACGCTGTCGCCGACGAGGTGGTCCGAGGCCAGCCGGCGCAGGGCCTCGTCGCAGGAATCCATCCAGGCGATCTGGGCGAGAGACCTCTGGGCCCACATCGGCGAGTCGGGGTCGGGCACGGCGGCCCGTACGAACCGGACGGCGCCCCGCAGGGCCTCCTCGTCGTGCCCGCGGTCGACGCCGCCCCTGATGATGCCGTGTTCCTTGTGGACCAGCCCGGCGGCGGCGATCACGTGCTGCCGGGTCCAGCGGTGGAAGACGAGCCAGCGGAAGGGCACGTACCGCATCCGGGGGTGGGCGGTGGCCGCCAGGACCATGTCCACGGCGTAGCTGCGGCCGGCGCTGAGGTCCACCACGGTCAGGTCGAACTCGCCGTTCAGCCGGAGCAGGAGGTCGACGCACCGGTCGAGGGTCTCCTCGCCGGTGACGAACTCGCCGCCGCCGGCGTCGCCGGGGAACAGGGCCAGGCGGCCGGACTGGTTCGGCCGGGCGTGCAGCAGGGGGTGCTCGGTCTGCCGCCAGACGTCGATCCTGGCCGGTTCCGCGACCTCGCCCTCCAGGTAGGAGTGCAGGCCCCGTTCCGCGACGCCGCGCATCGCGCCCGGTACGTCGAAGACGGCGGCGGCCGTGGGCGAGCCGAAGTCGAAGTCCACGTACGCCACGTGGTCACCGGTGAGGGCGCGCTGATAGGCCAGGTTGGCGCTGGTGACCGAGCGGCCCGTGCCTCCCTTGTCGGAGGCGGCGAAGACGAGCACGGCTCACATCTCCTCTGCGGCGGCACCGCGGGCCTGGGCCAGGGTGTCGAGCTCCCGGAGCACCGGCAGGGCGAGCGCGAACGCGGTGGCGGGCCGCTCGTCGACCAGGTCGCGGGCGTGGTCCAGACGGTTCTCGATGCTCCGCATGGCCCGGCCCCGGCCGCCGTCGACGGTGGCGGAGGCCTCCAGCTGCTCCTTGCCGAACAGGTGGGTGGCCTCGCTGAGCAGTTCGCGGGCCAGCTCGGCGAGTTCGGGGCTGCGGATGGGCTCCTGCTCGTACAGGCCGCGGGCGGCGACCAGGCACTCGGTGATGCGCTCGGTGATGCTCCAGGAGAGGCGCCGGCCGACGGCCGCGCCCGGGAAGACGGCTGCCGCGTTGTCCCAGAGGCCGGCTCCGTCGCCGTCCTCGATCCGCCGGTTCCACAGGTGCTCGAACGCCTGCTCGCCCAGGCGGATCAGACGGTCCTGCGCCTCGATGTTCCGGGAGAGTGCCGCGAGCTGGATGATCCGTTTGAGCAGCTGCGCGGAGAAGTCCGTCATCCGCCACTCCAGCGGTGCACCGGACCGCTCGGACCCGGCGAGCGGCATGGTGACCCCCGGGTGGTGCAGCCCGACGGCGGGGTCGTCCCTGGTCATCCGGCTGGTGACGCGGCCTCGGTCGGCGAGGCGTTCCATGATGGCGACGGTGCGGGTGAGGTCGTCGTCGGTCGCCCTGCGGCGGATCAGGTCGTGGACGAGGATGGCCGCCACGGTGAGGGAGAAGTACTCCGACTCCAGCCGCAGCCCGGTGGTCTGCCAGGGGAGGTCCTCCAGGGGCCAGCGCTCGGTGCCGAAGCGGGCGATGGCCGACCAGTACTGCTGGCTGAGTTCCCAGCGCAGGCGTAACGCCTCGGCGAGCTTCTGCTGGTCGGCGTCGAGCAGTCCCAGGGTGAGGGTGCGCTCGGAGAACAGGTCCTGGATGCCGTCCAGGGCGACGACGGTGAAGTACACGTAGGGCAGCCGGTCGGCGATGCCGTCGGGCTGGCCGTTGACCGGGACGTCCAGGTCGACGACGGCCGGCGCGTCCTTCACCACGCCCCAGGCCCAGCCGCACTCGAAGAGCTGGCTCTCGTCCCTGATGCTCTCGTCGACCTCGATACCGCGGCTGAGGCTTTCGATGATCGTGGCGCGCAGCGGGCGGAACCGGCGGGAGAACTGCTGGAGCACGGCCCGGTCGGACTGTTTGTTCTGTCCGATGACCTGGATCAGACGCCGGCCCTGCTCGGACTCGGCGTCGAAGACGTTCACGGTGAAGGAGCGCAGCAGGCTGACCATCGCCGCGGTCAGCCTGGCGTTGGTGGCGTCCCTCAGCTCACCGAGCGACCTGCGCACCTCGGGCCGGGTGGTGTTCTCCTCGTAGACCTTGAGGAATCCCAGGGTGGCCAGGCACAGCGTGACGGACATGGAATAGGCGTCGACGACGCCCAGCTGGGCTTGTTCGTGCGTGAGTTCCTGCTTCGGATCGGCCGGCCTGAAGTAGTGCCCGCCGGAGAAGGTGGGGCTGTCGTCCGGTCCGGTGTGGGTGCGCATGAACTGGGACAGGACGGTGATCAGGTTGGGCGGGATCTCCAGCCTGCTGCCGACCCGCTCCAGGGCGCGCAGGACGTCCCGCTCGGTGGTGTCCGGTTGGTCGAGGCGGAACGCGGGGACCTCGGTGGCGGGATACAGCAGGCAGAGCAGCCGCTCGGCGTCCGCGACGGAGCTCAGCCCGTCGGTGTCCCCCCAGACGAGCTTTCCGGCGTCGAACGAATGGCGGGCCGCGGCCTGCCAGATGTCCAGCAGATGCTGCCGTGGCTTGATCTGCATCCCCGCACCCCTCGTACAGATCTGGTTGCCCTGTGTGGAGACATGGTCCCCGCTCCTAGGGGACGGCAATCTCCGAATTGCGCCGTCCCAGGGCCAGAATGATTCCCTCGTGGCCCGCCCGCACCATGTGGTGCAGATCGTGAATCACCAGCTCGGAGGTGAAGGGCTCCAGGCTCTCCCGGACCCGGTCCTCGTTCACCCGGTAGGCCGGATAACGGTGTTCACCGACCTGGTAGCCGACCGACTCCTTCATGAACGCGGCGGCGAAGGGGGCTCCTTCGGTCAGCGCGTCCATGAAGCACCGTACGCCCCGCCGGAATTCGTCGGGGCACTCGGACATCGAGTCCGCGACGAAGAACATCGTGCCGATGTCCCAGCGCCGCTGCCCGTCGAGGTCGAGCAGGTTGGCCCGCTCCACGCGGACGATCTCGCCGAACCGGCCCTTCGGTTCGACGGCGGCGTACGCGGGAGCCTCGCTCAGCTCGTTCCAGAACGCGTCCCAGGCCTCGTCGTAGCCCTTGGGGGACGTCTGCCGCTCCAGGTACTCGACGTTCGGCTGCGCGTACTCGAGCAGGACGATCTTCTCGCACCACGGGAGCATGGCCAGGCCCGGATAGAGGTTCGCGCCCGCGCCGACGTCGACACCCCGCATCGGGTCCGGGACCCCGCCGGCGAAGCACCTGCCGAAGTAATCGCGCATCAACCGCACGATCAGCAGATCGACTTCGAGCGGAGTGCGGTAGTTGAGGTCGACGTAGACCTCGGGATCGAACTGCGCCCACGGCGCGTCGGCGTTGCGATCCATCATCACCCTGTCGTGTTCCCTGTCCCGTCGGTGCCGGACAAAACCCTGCACTTCGCACGCCTGTCCTCGCGGACGTCGGCAGGTGGAGCAGAGTCTGCCGGTACTCGCACGGTAAACCGGTGCAGAACACCAGGAGAGCCGGGAATCCGGCCAGCCCCGGACGAAGAGGCGCACGGCAGGCGCACGTCAGCACTTCGCCGGCAAAAAGCAACTCACCCTTGCTCGTAGCCAGTTGGGCGCTCACTGTAACGAGTTGAAGTAACCGGCCGCCACCGGGGCCCTCACTCTCAGGGGTGAGCCTCCGCAGGGCTGCCGGTGTTGACGGCTGCGCGTTCGCCTGCCGTCCGCATGTCCACGCGTCCGAACGTTCCGCACGTCCCGACTGGGGGTGGCATGACCGCCGAACCGCTGGAGCACGCCCTGGACCGCCGCCGGTTCCTGGGAGAACCCGGCCCGTTCCCCGATCCGCGGCCTCTGGTCCTGCGGACGGCACAGGAATCCGACCTGCCCGAGCTCCGGCGGCTCGACGAGGCGGTCTTCCAGGAGGTCGCGTACCCCGCGTTCCTGTTCCGCCAGCTCTACGACATGTACGCCGAGCATCTCCTGGTCCTCGACGAGGGCGGGGGACGCCTGCGCGGCTACGTCCTGGCCGCGACCACGGCGCTCAACCGGGAGAGCTGGGTCCTCGGCCTGTGCGTGGCCGAGGAGCGCCGCCGTCACGGACTGGGCCGGGAGCTGATGATGGAGGTCCTGGCGCGGCTGCGCGGGAGCGGCATCGAACAGGTCCGGCTGACGGTGGAACCCGCCAACCGCGCGGCCATCCTGCTCTACCGGTCCCTGGGTTTTCGCCTCGAGCACCCCGACGCCGGGCTGCGCCGGGACTACTTCGGCCCCGGTCAGGACCGCCTGGTCATGCACCTCGGGCTCACCGGCCTCCACTGAGCCGGGCCCGGCCAGGGCGGTCGGGGCGCGGTCAGGACGGCGTCCGGGCCACCGTCAGCAGGCGGGTCACGTCCGTCGCGCAGATGGTGAGGGCGGCGCCGACGGTGGCCAGGGTGTCGCGCTCGGCGGGGGTGTAGGGGCCGTCGGCGAGGGCGATGCGGGCACCCTGGAGGAAGATCGACTCACGGCCGGGGGCGGCGAGGTGCGGGGCCAGCGGGTCGAGGGCCTCGTGCAGTTCGATGGCGAGGCCCGCCGCGCAGGGCTCGCCGGTGAAGCGGCCGGTGTCGGCGGCCAGCGCCTCGACGAGGGCCGCCAGCCGGTCCTGGGTGCAGTCGTCGACGCCGGCCGCGCGGACGACGGTCACGGCGGTCTCCAGGGAGGCGCGCGCGCGGGTGCCGCCCGCGGCCAGGACCGCGAGGGCGACGGTGTGCACGGCGTCGCGGAGCATCGCGGAGAAGCGGGTGGTGGTGGGGTGGTCCAGGACGTCGGTGCCGAAGTGGCGGCGGCAGGCGGCGCATTCGACGACCGGGCCGGTCGTGCCGCGGGGCACTACGGGCACGCCGAGGAGGGCGAAGCGGCGCTGTCCTGTCAGCCGCTGGTAGTTGCGGTCGCCGCCGCAGCCGGGGCAGAAGAACTCGCCGTCGCCCACGGCCGTCCACGCGGTCCGGGTACCCAGCAGGCGCGAAAGTCTGGCCACAGCGGCACGGCCGTCGGGTCCCCGTCCTGGCAGCACGTCGCACCTCCACATCGCCCCGGCCTCATCGCCGCGCCCCCGTGATGTTAGCCACATCGGTGAGGCCGAGTCAGCACCCCGGGCGAGACCTTTCCGTGATCTCCACGGGATTTGGCCGGTAAACGACGGGCCCCGCCCGCCGGAAGTGGCGGGCGGGGCCGTCGGGACCCTCGAAGCGGCTGTTCAGCGGGCCGCCCGGTTGACGGCCGAGACGACCGCCTTCAGCGAGGCGCGGGTGGTGTTGGCGTCGATTCCGATGCCCCACAGCACCTTGTCGCCGACGGCGCACTCGATGTACGAGGCGGCCTGCGCCAGGGCGCCCTCGCTCATCGTGTGCTCCTGGTAGTCGAGCAGGCGTACGTCGATGCCGAGGGACTGCAGCGCCTCGAAGAACGCCGAGATCGGGCCGTTGCCCGTGCCGGTCAGCACGGTGTCGACGCCGTCGACGGCGGCCTCGACGGTGAGCGTGTCGACGCCGTCCCGGTCGGTGGTGGACTGGCCGTTCTTGACCTGGACGCGGCCCCAGGGGTTCTCCGGGTTGGGCAGGTACTCGTCCTGGAACACCGACCAGATGTCGGCCGGTGTGACCTCGCCGCCCTCCGCGTCCGTCTTCGCCTGGATGATCTTCGAGAACTCGATCTGCATCCGGCGGGGCAGGTCCAGCTTGTGGTCGTTCTTCAGGACGTAGGCGATGCCGCCCTTGCCGGACTGCGAGTTGACGCGGATGACGGCCTCGTAGGAACGGCCGACGTCCTTGGGGTCGATGGGCAGGTACGGCACCGCCCACTCGATGTCGTCGACGGTGACGCCCCTGGCCTTCGCGTCGGCCTCCATGGCGTCGAAGCCCTTCTTGATGGCGTCCTGGTGGGAGCCGGAGAAGGACGTGTAGACCAGGTCGCCCACGTACGGGTGGCGCGGGTGGACCTCCATCTGGTTGCAGTACTCCCACGTACGACGGATCTCGTCGATGTCGGAGAAGTCGATCTGCGGGTCGACGCCCTGGGAGAACAGGTTCATGCCCAGGGTGACCAGGTCGACGTTGCCGGTGCGCTCGCCCTGCCCGAACAGACAGCCCTCGACGCGGTCGGCGCCGGCCATCAGGGACAGCTCGGCGGCGGCCACGGCCGTACCGCGGTCGTTGTGCGGGTGGATGGAGAGGCAGACGTACTCGCGGCGGGACAGGTTGCGGCCCATCCACTCGAAGCGGTCGGCGTGCGTGGACGGCGTGGAACGCTCCACCGTCGCGGGCAGGTTGAGGATGATCTCGCGGCCCGGACCCGGCTGGTGGACGTCCATCACCGCCTCGCAGACCTCCAGCGCGAAGTCCAGCTCGGTGTCGGTGAAGATCTCGGGGCTGTACTGGTAGCCGAAGTGCGTCTCGGGGCCCAGCAGCTTCTCCGCGTACTCCACGACCAGCCGGGTGCCGTCGACGGCGATCTGCTTGATCTCGTCCCTGGAGCCGCGGAAGACGACCCGGCGGAAGACCGGCGCGGTCGCGTTGTACAGGTGCACGGTGGCGCGGTGGGCGCCCTTCAGGGACTCGACCGTCCGCTCGATCAGGTCCTCACGGGCCTGGGTCAGGACGGAGATCGTCACGTCCTCGGGGATGGCGTCCGGGTCCTCGATGATGGAGCGCACGAAGTCGAAGTCGGTCTGGCCGGAGGCCGGGAAGCCGACCTCGATCTCCTTGTAGCCCATCGCGACCAGCAGGTCGAACATCGCGCGCTTGCGGGCGGGCGACATGGGGTCGATCAGGGACTGGTTGCCGTCGCGCAGGTCGGTGGAGAGCCAGCGGGGGGCAGTGGTGATCCGCTTCTCGGGCCAGGTGCGGTCGGGGAGGTCGACCTGCTCGTAACGGCCGTACTTGTGGATCGGCATGGGGCTGGGCTGCTGGCGGTTCGCCATGGTGCGTGGGCTCCTCGATGGTCCGCGGTCGTCCGGTGGGATCCCGGAAGGGGCGGCCGACGGCGCAACGCCGAACTCCGCGGGGAGGGGGTCGGCCTCGACTACAGGCCCTCGCCGCGGCAGCTAAGGAGAAGCAGCCCGAAACGCATGATGCTCCGCAGCTTAACCGAGACGCACTCCCGCGCGAGGTTCCGTATCAGTATGCGGGACCAGAGGGAGGAAGGGGACAAAAAGCGTCGTATACCACTCGGAGATGCCCCGGGCGGGGATTGGCGGCACATTCCCCCCGTCCCGGTTGGGAACACGGTCGCCGATAGTGACATCACCGTGACGCAGTGCAAGGGTGCGGGGCATGACGACCAACGGGGGCTTCGAGCCCGTCTTCTGCACCATCGTCCCGCCGCACGTCCTGGACCGGCTCGCGCGGGCCGACGACCCGGCGCTGGCCGGCCCCGCCCGCCGCACCCTCCAGCGCGACGCCTACGAGCGCACCCGGCGCCGCCTGACCACGGTGGTGGGCGCCGCGGCCGTGGCGCCCCCCGCCGGGGCCGAGCCGGGCAAGCCGCACCGGACGGTCCACGACGCCCGGCACCGCACCGCGCTGCCGGGGACGAAGGTCCGCGAGGAGGGCGACGAGCCCGGCAAGGACGCCACCGTCAACCGCGCCTACGCGGGCCTCGGCGCCACCTTCGAGCTGTTCCTCAAGGCCTTCTCCCGCGACTCGATCGACGGCTCCGGCCTGCCGCTGGTCGCGACCGTGCACTACGACCGCGACTACGGCAACGCGTTCTGGAACGGCGACCAGATGGTGTTCGGCGACGGGGACGGGGAGATCTTCCTCGACTTCACGATCCCCGTCGACGTCATCGGCCACGAACTCGCGCACGGCGTCACGCAGCACACCGCCAACCTCGACTACTTCGGCCAGTCCGGCGCGCTCAACGAGTCGGTGTCCGACGTCTTCGGCGCCCTCGTCAAGCAGTACACGCTGGGCCAGACCGCCACCGAGGCCGACTGGCTGATCGGCGCCGGGCTGCTCGCCCAGCGGGTGACGGGGGTGGCGCTGCGTTCGATGAAGGCGCCGGGCACGGCGTACGACGACGACGTCCTCGGCAGGGACCCGCAGCCCGCGACGATGGACGACTACGTGCGCACCGGCCGGGACAACGGCGGCGTCCACATCAACTCCGGCATCCCCAACCACGCCTTCTACCAAGCGGCCACCGCCCTCGGGGGCAACGCGTGGGAGCGGGCGGGGCAGGTCTGGTACGACGTGCTGACCGGCGGCGAGCTGGAGCAGGACGCGCAGTTCACGGACTTCGCGGCGCTCACGGTGAAGGCGGCGCGGGAGCGGTTCGGCGAGGGCGAGGAACTGCTGGCGGTGTCGAAGGCGTGGGAGCGGGTGGGGGTGCCGACGCGGTAGCGGCGGTGGCAGCGGTGTGGGCGTCACGCCCGTTCTCGTACTAGACAGGGACCCATGCGTATTCAGGTGCGGCGTGCGGGCGGGTTCGCGGGGATCGAGCGGCGGGCCGAGGTGGACACCTCGGCCCGGGCCGACGCCGCCGACTGGCACGCCCTGGCCGAGCGGGCCCTGGCCGCCGGCCGGGGCACCCCCCCGGCCGGGGTCCCGGACGGCTTCAGCTACCGGATCACGGTGGACGGGCGGTCGGTGTACTGCGCCGACCCCGGGCTGACCGAGGAACAGCGCGCGCTGGTCAGCAGAGTGCTCAAGGAGGGAGCGTGATCGAAGCTCTGCGCAACCTCCTCCGACTGCAAGGGCGTTGACTTCCCTCGTGGCCGGTGCGGATGATCCACCCCATGGCGACGACGAATCCGGTCCCCCGCTTCCCGGACGGCTTCCTGTGGGGTGCGTCGACCTCGGCGCACCAGATCGAGGGCGCGGTGGACGCGCGCGAACCGTCCGTGTGGGACGTGTTCACCTCCGAGCCGGGTCGGGTGCGGGACGGTTCCACGGCGGCGGTGGCCTGCGACCACGTGCACCGGCACCGCGAGGACGTGGCGCTGCTGTCCGGCCTGGGCGTGGACGCGTACCGCTTCTCCGTCTCCTGGCCCCGGGTGCGTGCACGGGGCGGCCTGGACTTCTACGACCGTCTGGTCGACGACCTGTGTGCCGCGGGCGTACGGCCCGTGCCGACGCTGTTCCACTGGGACCTGCCGGCCGGTCTGGACTGGCTGGATCGGAACACCGCGGAGCGGTTCGCGGAGTACGTGTCCGAGGTCGCCGGGCGCCTCGGCGACCGTGTGAAGCGCTGGATCACCCTCAACGAACCCGCCGAACACACCCTGCTCGGGCATGCGCTGGGCGTCCACGCACCCGGACGGAAGCTGCTCTTCGACGCGTTGCCGGTGGCGCACCACCAGCTCCTCGCGCACGGACTGGCGGTACGGGCCCTGCGCGCGGCCGGCGCCGGTGACATCGGCATCGCCAACTCCCACGGCCCGACCTGGCCGGCCTCCCCCGAACCGGCGGACGTGGCGGCGGCGGACTTCTACGACACGCTCCTGAACCGCCTGTTCGCCGACCCCGTGCTGCTCGGCCGCTACCCGGACGGCATCGGCGACCTGATGCCCGGCGGCGTCGAGGCGGACCTGCGGATCATCGCCGAGCCGGTCGACTGGTACGGCGTCAACTACTACGCGCCGAGCCGGGTGGGCGCCCCGCAGGGCACGGAGACCGACTTCGGCGGGGTCCGAATGCCGGCCGAACTCCCCTTCTCCGTACGGGAGATCGAGGGTCGTCCGGTGACGGATTCCGGCTGGCCGGTGGTTCCCGGGGCCCTGACCGAGCTCCTCACCGGCTTCCGCGACCGCTACGGCGACCGGCTCCCCCCGGTCGTCATCACCGAGAACGGCTGCTCCTACGAGGGCATCGACGACCAGGCCCGCATCACCTACCTCGACGGCCACCTCCGCGCCCTGCACCGGGCACTGGAAGCGGGCGTGGACGTACGCGGCTACTTCGTGTGGTCCCTGATGGACAACTTCGAGTGGGCGGAGGGCTACGCCCGCCGCTTCGGTCTGGTCCACGTGGACTTCGAGACCCAGCGGCGCACACCGAAGGCGTCGTACGGCTGGCTGCGCGAGGTGCTGCGCGAGCAGCGGCGGGGCCGGCCGGCCGGCACCTGAGGGACCTGCGGTGCCGAAGGCGCCCGGGTTCGCGTCAGAAACCCAGACGGCGCAGCTGCTTCGGGTCACGCTGCCAGTCCTCGGCCACCGCGACATGCAGGTCCGGACCGCATCGACATGCGGCTCCCGCCACCCGGCAGGAGCCCCGGCACCACCCCGCGTCAGAAGCCCAGACGGCGCAGCTGCTTCGGGTCACGCTGCCAGTCCTTGGCCACCTTGACGTGCAGGTCCAGGAAGACGGGGGTGCCGAGCAGTGCCTCGATCTGCTGGCGGGACTTGATGCCGACGTCCTTCAGGCGCTTGCCCTTGGGGCCGATGACGATGCCCTTCTGGCTGGTGCGCTCGATGTAGAGGTTGGCGTGGATGTCGAGGAGGGGCTTGTCGGCGGGGCGGTCCTCGCGGGGCAGCATCTCCTCCACGACCACGGCGATGGAGTGGGGCAGCTCGTCACGGACGCCTTCCAGGGCGGCCTCGCGGATCAGCTCGGCCACCATGACCATCTCGGGCTCGTCGGTCAGGTCGCCCTCGGGGTAGAGGGCGGGGCCCTCGGGCATCAGCGGGACGAGGAGGTCGGCCAGCAGGTCGACCTGCTGGTTCGCGGTCGCCGACACCGGGACGATCTCCGCCCATTCGATCCCCAGTTCCTTGCCGAGCTGGTCGACGGCGATCAGCTGCTCGGCCAGCGCCTTGCCGTCCACCAGGTCGGTCTTGGTGACGATGGCGATCTTCGGGGTCTTCCTGATCCCGGCCAGTTCCTTGGCGATGAAGCGGTCGCCGGGGCCGAGCTTCTGGTCCGCGGGAATGCAGAAGCCGATCGCGTCGACCTCGGCCCAGGTGGTGCGGACCACATCGTTCAGCCGCTCGCCGAGCAGCGTGCGCGGCTTGTGCAGGCCGGGGGTGTCGACGAGGATGAGCTGCGCGTCGGGGCGGTGGACGATGCCGCGCACGGTGTGCCGGGTGGTCTGCGGCCGGTTGGAGGTGATCGCCACCTTCTGCCCGACCAGAGCGTTCGTGAGGGTGGACTTGCCCGCGTTGGGGCGGCCCACGAAGCAGGCGAAGCCGGCCCGGTGGACTGCTTCGGCGGGCTGCTCGGATGACTGGGTACGAACGCTCATGCCGCCCATTCTCCCTGATCCCCGGAGCCCCGCCGTACCACCCGCCCGCGGCGGACCCCGGAGGGCCGGGCACCCCGTGAGATGTCCGGCCCGGGAAACAGGGGGAGCAGACAGCGGTGGAGCAGCGGTCGAGTGGGGCTCGACCGGGACCGGTCGAAGGATCAGTCGAAGACGAACGGGCCCGGTGACTGCGGCCCCTCCGCCGTGCAGGTGATGGTGATGAAGCCGAACACGGTCATCCGCAGCGAGCCCCCGTACGCCTCCAGGCTGTCGCCGGAGGCCACGGTGCCGTCGAGCGGGCCGACGGAGAGGGGGTCGCCGGTCGCCATGGCCGGGTTCTTCGTGCCGGCGAACCTCACGGTCCCCCCGTTGTCGTTCACCAGCGTGAGGGTGGAGTTGATGGAGTCCCGGCCGAGGGCGAGGGGTGCGGTGAACGCGGAGGTGCTGAGGGTGAGGGTGGCGGCCGAGCCGTTCTGGGTCGCCGTGAGGGTGGCCTCGCCGCCGCCGAAGCTTCCGCAGTCGGCGGTGATCGTCGCGGTCCCGGGGGCGACCGCGGCGGCGGACGGGGCGAAGGCGAGCCCGCAGACCGCGAGCGCCCCCGCGACCAGCGACGCGCCTGTTCCGATTCGTGTGCCTCTCATGGAATCCGGTTCCCTTTCCGTGGGGGGAAACGCCCGGCAGGTGAGAGCGGTCGTCACGCTGCGCGGGCCGGGGGAACCGACGGACCGCGCCTGACGGGCCGTCGGGACAACGGTTCCATTGACGCGTGGGAGGCAGGGCACGGCAAGGTTGGATTCCGGCCCATTTACCGCTGGTAACACCCGAGGGGGGCAGGGACGCTCCAGAGGCCCCGGATCAGGTCAGCCCGCGGTCGACGCCCCCCGGACCGTCCCGTCCGGGCCGGCCAGGAGCACCGGGGTCCCGGGGCCGCCGAGGTCGCGTACCGCCGCGCGGTCCGCCTCCGGCACCGAACCGGCATCCGTCACCACGGCCGCCGCCTCCAGCGACTTCGCCCCGGACGCCACCGCCATCGCCACCGCCGTCTGCAGGGCGGTCAGCTTCAGGGAGTCCAGGTCCACGGTCCCGGCGACATAGGTCCGGCCGTTCTCGTCCCGTACGGCGGCCCCCTCGGGCACACCGTTGCGGGCCCGCGCGGAACGGGCCAGGGTGACGATCTTGAGGTCCTCGGGGTCGAGCGCGCTGCTGTCGGTCATGGCCCCGAGCATACGGAGCGCGGCCCCGGGGGCGTGCCCCGGGGCCGCTTGCGACGCGGTGTCACGGGACCGCCGGGGCTCCCCTGTCGCGGGGCCGCGCCCCGGCTCCTCACGCGCGGTCGAGGCGGAGGCGTTCGGCGCGTGGGAGGCCGGCGACGACCAGGTCGTAGGAGTCCTCCACCAGTTCCCGGACCAGCCGGTCCGGGAGGCCGCCGTCGACGGTCACCGTGTTCCAGTGCCTCTTGTTCATGTGCCAGCCGGGGACGATCAGCCCGGGGTACTCGGCGCGGAGCCGGACCGCGTCGTCCGGGTCGCACTTGAGGTTGGCCGTCAGGGGCCGCGCGTCCAGGTTCGTCAGGGCGAAGAGCTTGCCCCCGACCTTGAAGACCGAGGTCTCCGGGTTGAACGGGAAGTCCTCCACGGCCGCACCGAAGGAGAGGCACAGGGCGCGCAGCCGTACCGGAGTCATGCCGACGGCTCCCCCGCCCGCTCGTCCCTCCTGCCCCGCTCCTGCGCCTCCTGCGCCTCGTCCCGGGACGGGTCGGCCGGCTCCCCCGGGTCTCCGGGGGCGACCGGCTCCACCAGCACGGTGACGATCTTGTTCCGGCGGCCGGCCGCGGCCTCCGCCGTCAGCCGCAGCCGGCGCTCGTCGGGGAGTTCGACCACGGCGGACGCGCCCGCGATCGGTACCCGGCCGAGCATCTTGGCGAGCAGTCCGCCGACGGTCTCCACGTCCTCGTCGTCGTACTCCTCCAGTCCGTACAGCTCGCCGAGGTCGGTGATGTCGAGGCGGGCGGTGACCCGGTGGCGCTCCTCGCCCAGTTCCTCGACCGGCGCGATCTCACGGTCGTACTCGTCGGTGATCTCTCCGACGATCTCCTCGAGGATGTCCTCGATGGTGACGATGCCGGCGGTGCCGCCGTACTCGTCGATGACGACGGCGACGTGGTTGCGTTCCTTCTGCATCTCGCGCAGCAGGTCACCGGCGTTCTTGGTGTCGGGCACGAAGTACGCGGGCCGCATCGCCGTGGACACCAGCTCGCTCTCCGCGTCCCGGCTGATGTGCGTCTTGCGTGCCAGGTCCTTGAGGTACACGACGCCGACGATGTCGTCCTCGCTCTCGCCGGTCACCGGCATCCGGGAGAAACCGGAGCGCAGGGCGAGGGTGAGGGCCTGCCGGATGGTCTTGTAGCGCTCGATCATCACCAGGTCGGTGCGCGGGACCATGACCTCGCGGACCAGGGTGTCGCCCAGCTCGAAGACGGAGTGCACCATGCGGCGCTCCTCGTCCTCGATCAGCGACTCCTGCTCGGCGAGGTCGACCAGCGCGCGCAGCTCCGCCTCGGAGGCGAAGGGGCCGCGCCTGAAGCCCTTGCCGGGGGTGAACGCGTTGCCGATGAGGATCAGCAGGTTCGGGACCGGGCCCATGATCCTGGCCAGCGGCAGCAGGACGTACGCCGCCGCCGTGGCCGTGTTCAGGGGGTGCTGGCGGCCGATGGTGCGCGGGGAGACGCCGACGGCGACGTAGGAGACGAGGACCATGACCGCGATGGCGATCAGCAGGGCCTCGGCGGTGCCGTCGAACTCGCGCAGGCAGGCGTAGGTGACCAGCGCGGCGGCGGCCATCTCGCAGCCGACACGGACCAGCAGGGCCACGTTGAGGTAGCGGGTCGGGTCGGCGGCGAGCCTCGCGAGCCGGGCGCTGCCCCGGCGGCCGGAGCGCGCGGCCTCCTCGGCGCGGAAGGTGGAGACCCGGGCGATGCCCGCCTCCGCGCAGGCGAACAGCCAGGCGACGACGATCAGGGCGATCGCGCCCAGCACGAGGTGCGGGCTCATGACACGGTCGGGGCGGGGGACGGGCCGGTGATGCCCTTCTCCGCGCGCCAGCCGTCGACGATGGCGGCCTGCAGGCCGAACATCTCGGCCTTCTCGTCGGGCTCCTCGTGGTCGTAGCCCAGCAGGTGCAGCACACCGTGGACGGTGAGCAGCTGGAGCTCCTCGTCCATGGTGTGCCGCGTCGGCGCCTCGGCGCCCTGCCTGGCGGCGACCTCGGGGCACAGCACGATGTCGCCGAGCAGCCCCTGCGGCGGCTCGGCCTCGTCCTTCGCGGGCGGCCGCAGCTCGTCCATCGGGAACGACATGACGTCCGTCGGTCCCGGCAGGTCCATCCACTGGATGTGGAGCTCTTCCATCGCGGCGGCGTCCACCACGATCACCGAGAGTTCGGAGAGCGGGTGGATGCGCATCCGCGCGAGCGCGTAGCGGGCGATGTCGAGGACCGCCTGCTCGTCGACCTCGGTTCCGGACTCGTTGTTGACGTCGATCGACATCTGCTGCTCGGTCTACTTCCCCTTGTGCCCGGACCTGTCCCGGCCGCTCTCCCGCGTGCCGTTCTCGGTGCCGTGCTCGCTGTCGTACTGCTCGTACGCGTCGACGATACGGCCCACCAGCCGGTGCCGGACGACGTCGTGCGACGACAGCCGGGAGAAGTGGACGTCCTCGACGCCCTCCAGGATGTCCTGCACCTGCCGCAGCCCGGACCTGGTGCCGCTCGGCAGGTCGACCTGGGTGACGTCACCCGTGATGACGATCTTCGAGTCGAACCCGAGCCGGGTGAGGAACATCTTCATCTGCTCGGCGCTGGTGTTCTGCGCCTCGTCCAGGATGATGAAGGCGTCGTTGAGCGTCCGGCCCCGCATGTACGCCAGCGGCGCGACCTCGATGGTCCCGGCCGCCATCAGGCGGGGGATGGAGTCGGGGTCGAGCATGTCGTGCAGGGCGTCGTAGAGCGGACGCAGGTACGGGTCGATCTTCTCGTAGAGGGTGCCGGGCAGGAAGCCCAGGCGCTCTCCGGCCTCGACCGCGGGGCGGGTCAGGATGATGCGGTTGACCTGCTTGGACTGCAGGGCCTGCACCGCCTTGGCCATGGCGAGATAGGTCTTGCCGGTACCGGCGGGGCCTATGCCGAAGACGATGGTGTGCTGGTCGATCGCGTCCACGTAGCGCTTCTGGTTGAGCGTCTTGGGACGGATCGTGCGGCCGCGCGAGGACAGGATGTTCTGTGTGAGCACCTGGGCCGGGGTCTCCCGGCCGTCGCCCTCCCCGTCCTCGGTGGTCCTCAGCATCGCGATCGAGCGTTCCACCGCGTCCTCCGTCATCGGCTGTCCGGTGCGGAGCACCAGCATCATCTCGTCGAACAGGCGCGAGACGAGGGCGACCTCCGTGGCGTCGCCGACCGCGCTGATCTCATTGCCCCGGACGTGGATGTCGGCCCCCGGGAAGGCCTTCTCGATCACGCGGAGGAGGGAGTCGCCGGATCCCAGCACGGTCACCATGGGGTGCTTGGCCGGGACGGTGAGCTGTACTCTCGCCTGCTCCTGCGCGGGGGTGTGATCTGTGGGTGTCTGAGTCATGGGCCGGCTCTGAAGGCCTGCGGTTCCTCCTCGTCAGGGCCGCGCAACTGAGGGCGGCCTCGCGACTCCCAGGGTACGACGCGGGGATGACAACCCCGTAGGTCTTTTCACAACGGGGTGGTGGCGGGCGGGGACGGGGTGACGCCCCGCCCGCACCGACGGGCCGGGGAGGGGCGGCGGGCGGGTCAGGACGACCGGCCGAAGCCGATGGTCGGGACCGCCCGGCGCAGGGGCCAGGGGCGGATCAGGCCGTCGGGGACCAGGTCCGCCAGGAACGCGTAACGCCTCAGCGCGGCCGGGTCCTGGGCCCGTACGGACTGGACCTCGCGCCACCAGGCGGCGATCTCCGACCAGCCGGGCGCCGACAGGGAGCCGCCGAACTCCTGGACGGAGAGGGCCGCGGTCAGGCCGGCGAAGGCGAGACGGTCGGCGAGCGGCCAGCCGGCCAGGCTGCCGGTGACGAAGCCCGCGACGAAGACGTCCCCGGCACCGGTCGGGTCGAGGGCCTCGACGGCGATGGCCGGCACCTCGGCGCTCTCCCCGGTCCGCCGGTCCACCGCGTACGCCCCGTCCGCGCCGAGGGTGACGACGGCGACCGGCACCTGGTCGGTGAGGGCGTGCGCGGCGGCGCGGGGGCAGTCGGTGCCGGTGTAGCGCATGGCCTCCTGCGCGTTCGGCAGGAAGGCCTCGCAGTGCCGCAGGTCGGGCAGCGCGGCCAGGTCCCAGGCACCGGTGTCGTCCCAGCCGACGTCCCCGAAGACACGAGTGCCCCGCGCCGCGGCGCGGGCGATCCAGGAGTGGCTGCGGCCCGGGGTGAGGGAGGCGACGGCGGCCCGCGCGCGGGGCGGGCAGGGCGGCAGGTCCGCGCCGGGCGGGAGCCGCTTGCGGGCGGCGGGGCCGGAGGGGCGGGAGGGCTGCTCCGGGGGCGGCTCGTGACCGTGGGAGACCATCGTGCGCTCCCCCTCGTACGCCATGGAGACCGTGACCGGGGAGTGCCAGCCGGGCACGGTGCGCGACGGGGAGAGGTCGATGGCCTCGCCCTTCTCCAGGGCGTCCCAGCAGTAGTCCCCGTAGTGGTCGTCGCCGAAGGCGGCCGCGAGGGAGGTGCGCAGGCCGAGACGGGCCAGGGCGGTGGCCATGTTGGCGACGCCGCCGGGGCTCGACCCCATCCCGCGCGCCCAGGACTCGGTCCCGCGCACCGGGGCGGAGTCGAGCCCGGTGAAGATGATGTCGAGGAAGACGGTGCCGGTGAGGTAGACGTCCCAGGGCGGGTCGCCGGGCGCGCGCAGCGCGGCGAGCGGGTCGACATGGGGCGTGCAGGACGACCCCGAGCGGACGGCGGCCCGGGGCGCGCCGTCCGGGGCACCCCGGTCGGCACCCCCGGTGTTGCCCCCGGTGGTTCCCTCTCCGGCTGACGCGGCCGGCGTGGTGGACGCCCTCACGTTGCGCTCCCTGGCCTGGTGCGGTTCTGGCCAGTGTGCACCACGCCGCCGACAACGCGCCGTCCGTCACGCCGAAGCCGCCCCCCGCCCGGGGATCCGGCGTGCCGCCGGGCCTCTCACCAGCGGGGCACCGCCGGGGGGAGCCGGCCGGGGTCGGCGATCCGCACGGCCGCCGCGTCGTCGCGGTCGCGGAGCGCGCCGTCGTCCTCCAGCCACCGCCGGTGCAGTGCGGCGAGCCGGCCGTGGTCGAGGGTGACGCCGAGGCCGGGCGCGTCAAAGACCCGCACGGCGCCGTCCTCGAAGGTGAGGCGCTCGGTGAGGACGTCCTCGGACTGCCGCGGGGAGTGGCGGTCGCAGGCGTGGTGCAGGCCGGGGACGGCGGACGCGACGTGGGTCATCGCGCTGCGCCCCGTGTGCACAGGGAGGCCGGCGCCACCACCGGTCCGTGCGCCGGACGCACCGGACGGCTGACGGCTGACGGCTCTACGGCGAGGACCGCGTGGGGCCTACGGGAAGACGTACGCCTCCACCTCGGCGAGGTACCCGCTCCGCCGGTCCTCCTCGTCGTCCAGGAAGGCGGCGAGGAAGGAGTTGCGGGCCAGCTCGCGCAGCCGCTCCGGGCCGAGGCCGAGCGTGTCGCGCACCGCGTCGAAGGTGTCGCCCGCGTAGCCGCCGAAGTAGGCCGGGTCGTCGGAGTTCACCGTGCACAGCAGGCCGGCGTCGAGCATCGCGGGCAGCGGATGGTCGGCGAGGGTGTCCACGGCGCGCAGCCGGACGTTCGACAGCGGACACAGGGTCAGCGGGATCCGGTCCCGCACCAGCCGTGCCACCAGCGCCGGGTCCTCCACGCAGCGCAGCCCGTGGTCGATCCGTTCGACACCGAGGACGTCCAGCGCCTCGGTGATGTACGCCGGCGGCCCCTCCTCACCGGCGTGCGCCACGCGCCGCAGCCCGAGCGCGGCGGCCGCCTCGTACACCGCACGGAACGTCGCGGGCGGGTGGCCGACCTCGGCCGAGTCCAGGCCTACACCGGTGATCCGGTCCAGGTGGGGCCTGGCCGCGTCCAGCGTCGCCAGGGCCGACTCGGCGGGCTCGTCCCGCAGGAAGCACATGATCAGCCGGGTCGAGACACCGTGCCTCTCCTGACTGCGCCCGAGTGCCCGCCACAGCCCCTCGACCACGGTGTCCATGCCGACGCCACGCGCCATGTGGGCCTGCGGGTCGAAGAAGATCTCCGCGTGCCGCACGCCCTGCGCCGCGGCGCGGGCCAGGTAGGCGTCGGCGAGGTCCTCGAAGTCCCGCTCGGTGCGCAGCACGGTCATGAGTGCGTAGTACAGGTTCAGGAACGACTGGAGGTCCTGGAAGCGGTACGCCTCGCGCAGGGCGTCGGTGTCGGCCCAGGGCAGGTCGACGCCGTTGCGGGCGGCCAGGGCGAAGGCGAGCTCGGGTTCGAGGGTGCCTTCGATGTGAAGGTGCAGTTCGGCTTTGGGTACGGGCATCGGAGCATCGTACGGGCGGCCTCAGCGGCGCTTGGGGAGCGGCACCCGCAGCAGATCGCGGGCCACGGTCAGCTCGCCCTCGTACCCGGCGGCCCGCGCCTGCCGCTCGAACTCCTCCGGGTCGCTGTAGCGCTGGCTGAAGTGGGTGAGCACCAGATGCCGCACACCTGCGTCCCGGGCCGTGCGGGCCGCCTGGCCGGCCGTCAGGTGACCGTGCTCGACGGCGAGTTCCTCGTCCTCGTCGAGGAACGTGGACTCGATGACGAGCAGGTCGCAGCCCTCGGCGAGCGCGTGCACCCCCTCACAGAGCCGGGTGTCCATGACGAAGGCGAACCGCTGGCCGCGCCGCACCTCGCTGACGTCCTCCAGCGCGATCCCGTCGAGCGTGCCCTCGCGCTGGATGCGGCCGACGTCCGGGCCCTTGATGCCGTGCGCGGCGAGCCGGTCGGGCAGCATCCGGCGGCCGTCGGGTTCGACCAGCCGGTAGCCGTACGACTCGACGGGGTGCGACAGCTTCCGTGCCTCCAGGGTGTATCCGGCGGTGCGGGTGAGCGGGCCGTCGGCGGCGACGGGTTCCTCGGTGATGCCGACGGTCTCGCGGTAGGCGGTGGCGTACCGCAGCCGGTCGAAGAAACGCTGCCCGGAGCCCGGGTAGTGGGCGGTGACGGGGTGCGGGACCCGGTCGAGGTTGATGCGCTGGATCACTCCGGCGAGGCCGAGCGAGTGGTCGCCGTGGAAGTGGGTGACGCAGATCCGGTTCAGGTCGTGCGCGGCGACCCCGGCGCGCAGCATCTGGCGCTGGGTGCCCTCGCCGGGGTCGAACAGGATGCCCTCGCCGTCCCAGCGCAGCAGATAGCCGTTGTGGTTGCGGTGGCGGGTGGGCACCTGGCTGGCGGTGCCGAGCACCACCAGTTCGCGTACGGACAAGGAAGCCGCCGCCTATCCGGGGGGCCAGTGGAGACCACGGCCGCCCAGGACGTGGGCGTGCGCGTGCCAGACGGTCTGGCCGGCGGCGCCGCCGGTGTTGAAGACGATGCGGTAGCTCTCCAGCTGCTCCTGGTCCGCGACGGCCTGCGTCTCGCGCAGGACGTCCGCCGCGGTCCCGGGGGCGGCCGCGGCGAGGGCCGCCGCGTCCTTGTGGTGCGCCTTCGGGATCACCAGGATGTGCGTGGGCGCCTGCGGGTTGATGTCGCGGAACGCGACGGTGGTGTCCGTCTCCCGGACGATCGTCGCCGGGGTCTGCCCTGCGGCGATCTTGCAGAACAGGCAGTCGTCCTGCGGTTCCCCTGCCATGGCAGGCCCTCCTCGGTGCGTGGTGATCGCGTACGGGGGCATCGTAGTCGCCCCCCGCCGCGGCGGGCGGACTTCCGGGGACGGGCCCGGACACCGGGCAGGCGGATGCGCCGTACGCGGGGACATGGGCGACGCCGACACGGGGGCAGGCCCTCACCCCGGGACGCAAGCGGACACGGGGACACGGGACGCGGGATGACGCGGATACGCGGGCACCCGAGACCCCGGGCACACGGGCACACGGGCACACGGGCACACGGGCACACGGGCACACGGGCACACGGGCACACGGGCACACGGAAACGCAGGCGGGCCCCGGGACGCAAGCGGACGCGGGACGACGCGGATACGCGGGCACACGAGACCTCGGGGACACGGGGACACGGGGACACGGGCAACGCCGAAACGCGGGCGGACGCCCGGGCGCGGGTGGGCGTGGGAAGCCGGCGTCCGCCCGGTCGTGCCGCGGCGCCGGACCGTCTACTCCAGCGTCGGCGGCGTCTTCGCCGGGGTCTCCTCGAGCGCGGCCAGCGCCAGCCGTACCGCCTCGTCCAGCTGGACGTCCCGGCCCGCCGCGTGGTCCTGCGGACGCTGGACGACCTCCACGTCCGGGTCCACGCCGTGGTTCTCCACGCCCCAGCCGTAACCCTCCAGCCAGAAGGCGTACTTGGGCTGGGTGACGAGGGTGTTGTCGACCAGCCGGTAGCGGCTGTCGATACCGACGACGCCGCCCCAGGTGCGGGTGCCGACGACCGGGCCGATGCCGAGCGCCTTGATCGCCGCGTTGACGATGTCGCCGTCGGAGCCGGAGAACTCGTTGGCGACGGCGACGACCGGACCGCGTGGCGCGTCCTGCGGGTAGCTCTCCGGGCGCATGCCGCGCGGCAGGTCCCAGCCGACGATCCGCCGGGCCAGCTTCTCCACGACGAGCTGGGAGGTGTGGCCGCCGCGGTTCTCCCGGACGTCCACGATCAGCCCCTCCCGGACCACCTCGACCCGCAGGTCCCGGTGGATCTGGGCCCAGCCGGGAGCCTGCATGTCGGGGACGTGGAGGTAGCCGAGCCGGCCTGCGGACAGCTCGTGGACGTACGCCCGCCGGTCGGCGACCCACGCGTGGTAGCGCAGCGGCTCCTCGTCGGCGACGGGGACGACGACCGCGTGCCGCGCCTCGCCGCCGCCGGCCGGGGAGACGGTCAGCTCGACGGGCTTGCCCGCGGTGCCGACCAGCAGCGGGGCCGGCCCGCCCACCGGGTCGACGGGCTGCCCGGCCACGGCGACGATCGCGTCACCGGTGCGGATCGCGACGCCGGGCGCGGCCAGCGGGGAACGGCCCTGGGGGTCGGACGTCTCCGCGGGCAGGATGCGGTCGACGCGCCAGCTGCCGTCCTCGTGGCGGGAGACGTCCGCGCCGAGCAGGCCCTGCCGGGCGCCGCCGCCGAAGCCGCCGCGCGGGGTGACGTAGGCGTGCGAGGTGCCGAGTTCGCCCTGCACCTCCCACAGGAGGTCGACCAGGTCGTCGTGGGTGGCGAGCCGGTCGAGGACGGGCCGGTAGCGGTCGAGGACGGCGTCCCAGTCGACGCCGTTCATGTCCGGCCGCCAGTAGTTGTCCCGCATGATGCGGCCGGCCTCGTCGAACATCTGCCGCCACTCGGCGGCCGGGTCGATGAACTGGCGGACCCGGTCGAGGTCGACGGTGATGTTGCTGTCGCTGTCGTCGTCACCCGACGCGCGCCGGTCGCTGGGGACGACCTTGAGCCGGCCGTCGGTCCACAGCAGCACCCGCTTGCCGTCGCCGCTGACCTCGAAGTGGTCGGCGTCCGAGGCCAGGTGCTCGATGCGTGACTGGGCGAGGTCGTAGCGCTCCAGCTCGGTCTTCGGGTCGGGGTCGTCGGGGGTGGCCCGGGAGGCGCCGAGCACACCGCGCACCGGGTGCCGCAGCCACAGCACCCCGTCCTTGGCGGCGCGCAGGTTGGAGTAGCGGGCGGCCTCGACCGGGAACGGCACGATCCGGTCGGCGAGCCCCTCCAGGTCGATCCGGGTGGTCGGGGCGCCCTCGCTGTCAGGGGTCTCGTCCCGGTCCGGCGTCTCGAAGGGGCGGCCGTGCCGCTGCGGGCCGAACGGTGACGGGGTCGTCGCGGCGAGGGTGATCAGGTGCGGCCGGGCGCCCTCGACGAAGGCGAGGTCGAAGACGTGCTCGTCGTAGACCGGGTCGAAGGAGCGGGTGGACAGGAACGCGAGGTGCTTGCCGTCGAGGGTGAAGGCGGGCGCGTAGTCCTGGAAGCGCAGCGGGGTCGCCTCGGTGACCTGGAGGTCGGTGGTACTGGCGATCCTCAGCTGGCTCAGCGGGCGGGGGCCGGGGTGGGTCCAGGCGAGCCAGGCGGAGTCGGGTGAGAAGGTCAGCCCGCAGACGTCGCCGTCGGCGCTGCGGTCGGCCTCGCGGACCTCGCCGGTCTCCCGCTCGACGAGCAGGAGGCGGCCGTCGTGCGAGGCGACCGCGGCGCGGCTGCCGTCCGGCGACATCGCGAGTTCCAGGACCCGGCCGAGCTGTCCGGCGGCGATCCGGCGCGGGGCCGCGCCGGGGGCGAGGCCGGTGGCCGGGGCGAACTCCAGGGCGTCGTCGCCTTCGGCGTCGGTCACCCACACCACCCACTCCTCGCCGTCGACGCGGAAGGTGTGCGGGCGCCGGGCGCGGACGCCGGGGGTGGCGGCGAGGGCGCGGGCGGGTCCCGACCGGTGGGTGACCCAGTGGACGGTGCCGCGCACGCAGACGGCGCTGCCGCGCGCGGTGTGGTCGGGGGAGGCGGAGCCGAACCAGCGGGCGGCGTTCACCGGGAACGGCGTCAGGTCGACGCGCTGGCCGCCGAGCCGGATGTCGAGCGGGCGGGGCTCGGCCCCGTCCAGGTCGTCGAGGATCCACAGCCGGCCGGCGCTGGAGTAGACGACGCGGGTGCCGTCGGTGGCGGCGTGCCGGGCGTAGAACCCGCCGAGCGGGGTGTGCCGGCGCAGGTCGGACCCGTCGGCGAGGGAGGAGTACAGCGCGCCGGTGCCCTCGTGGTCGCTGAGGAAGGCGATCCTGGTTCCCACCCAGATCGGGTACTCGATGTTCCCGTCGAGGTCGGCGTGCAGGCGTACGAACTCGACGGGGCCGTCGGCTGTGTTCGCCGTGCCGTCTCCGTCCCCGGACTCCTGCTCGATCCACAACTTGCCCGCCGTGCCGCCCCGGTAGCGCTTCCAGGCGGCGGCCTCGCGGCCCATCGTCGCGGAGAGCAGGACGGTGCGCGGCCCGTGGGCGACGTCGCCGACGGGGCCGTGCGGCAGCGTGGTGGCGGGGCCGCCGTCGAGGGGGACCGCACGGGCCCAGGTGCGGCGCAGGCTGGCCTGGCCGTGGGTGCTGAGCGCCAGGACCTTCCCGTCCGGGGTCCAGCCGCGCACCTGGGTCCTGGAGCTGCCCCAGTACGTCAGGCGGCGGCCGGGTCCGCCCTCGACGGGGGCGATGTGCACTTCGGGGGCGCCGTCACGGGTGGAGGTCCAGGCGACGGTGGTGCCGTCGGGCGAGATGCGGGGCATCGTCACCGGCACGTTGTCCGCGCTGGCCCGCCAGGCGCGGCCGCCGTCGAGCGGGGCGAGCCACACGTCGTCCTCGGCGGTGAAGGCGACCAACTCGCCGTGCGGGTGCGGGAACCGGAGATACGCGGCGGAGGCGACCGAAGCAGAGTGCGTCACCCGGTCACCCTATGCAGGCCCGGTCGGCGTGGACAGGGGTTTGGATCACTTGCCCTCGACAGGGCGGCAGGACGGGTACTGGTCGCACCACACGGTCGTCGTGACCGTCACCGTGACGGTGGGCTGCGGGCCGCGGCCCGTGGGCTCGCCCACCGGAGGCGGGCTGGTGGCGTCGCAGTCGCCCAGGCCGTCGACCCGGAACACCTGCTTGCCGTCCACCTTCGCGGTGATGTCCCCGCGCACACAGGCGCCGTTGACGGCGTGGGTGATCTTCCCGGTGACGGTGATCTCCTTGCCGTCCTCGGTCTCCCCGTCGCAGTCCACGGTGGCCACCGTGTTCTCGCCCGCGCTCGCGGACCCCGACGACGCGCTCGCGTCGTCCCCGTAGGAGGCGGTGCAGCTGAGCCACCGCACGCCGGCCTTTTGCCGGTTGAGCTCCCGGGTGACCGTCTCGTCGGTCGTGAGCGCCACCGCGGCCGAGCCGACCGAGCCCGGCTCGCACGCCACGGCCCCGCCCACGGCGACCACGGCGAATCCCACGGCCAGTACCGGCCGCCGCCACCGTGGCCCGCGCCGGGCCCTCGGCCAGGACCTCGGCCAACTCCTCGTCAGTGCCCCCTTGGACGCCATGGACGGCAGCCTGCCACCGTCGCGGACGTGACGGTAGAGCGCATACGGCCACCGCAGGCGCCCCCGCCCCGCCCTCGCTGCCGGGCCTGGTCGGCGCCCCGGTGCGCCGGCATCCCGGCACCTCGGTGGTCCCGGATCAGGACCAGCGGCCCGTACGGGTCAGGAGCACGGCCGTCGCCGCGGTGCCGGCGGTGGAGGTGCGCAGGACGCTGCGGCCCAGGCGGTAGGGCTTGGCGCCGGCCTGCGCGAAGAGCTCCAGCTCCTCCGGCGAGACCCCGCCTTCGGGGCCGACGACCAGCACGATGCTGCCGGAGGAGGGGAGTTCGGCGGTCGCGAGGGGTTCGGTGCCGCTCTCGTGGAGGACGGCGGCGAAGTCGGCTTCGGCGAGAAGTGACGCAACCTGCCGGGTTGTGGCCGCGTCCGCGACCTCCGGGAAGCGCGTCCGGCGGGACTGCTTGCCCGCCTCGCGGGCCGTCGCCCGCCATTTGCCGAGGGACTTCAGCCCGCGCTCGCCCCGCCACTGGGTGACACAGCGCGCCGCCGACCACGGCACGACCGCGTCGACGCCGACCTCGGTCATCGTCTCCACGGCCAGCTCGCCCCTGTCCCCCTTGGGCAGGGCCTGGACGACGGTGAGCCGGGGCGACTCCACGGGCTCCTCGACGACGTCGCCGAGGAGCACGACCAACCGGTCCTTGCCCTCGGTTGCGGTCACCTCGCCCTCGGCCCGGCGGCCGGCGCCGTCGGTGAGGACGACCTTCTCCCCGGCCCGCAGCCGCTTCACGGAGACGGCGTGCCGTCCCTCGGGTCCGTCGAGCACGTGGTGGCCGGAGCCGTCCGTGCCGAAGTCGTCCACGACGAAGACCGGGGCGGTCATCGGGCACCTCCCGCCGACAGCGCGGTCCGGGTGGCGGTGAGTTCGGCGGCCAGCACCTCCACCAGCTGCCCGGCGGGCAGCTCGCGGGCCATCCGGTGGCCCTGTCCCGCCCACAGCGCCATGCCCTGGGGGTCCCCGGCGGTGGCGGCGGCCTTGCGCAGCGGGGCGGTCAGATGGTGGACGTCCGGATAGGCGGCGGGGGCGTACCGGCCGTGCTCGCGCAGGAAGCGGTTGACCAGGGCGCGGGCCGGGCGTCCGGAGAAGGCGCGGGTCGGCTCGGTGCGGGTGTACAGGGGGTTGGTCAGCGCCTGCTTGTGCAGGACGTGCGCACCGGACTCGTGCGTGGCGAGGAACGCCGTGCCGAGCTGGGCCGCCGAGGCGCCGACCGCCAGGACGGCGGCGATCTGGCTGCCGTGCATGATGCCGCCGGCCGCGACGATCGGGATGTCCACGGCCTCCCGCACCTGGCTGACCAGGGGCAGCAGCCCGATGCCGGAGCAGTCCGTCTCCGGGCAGTCCCGGTGGGTGCCCTGGTGGCCGCCGGCCTCGGCGCCCTGCGCTATCACCGCGTCGGCGCCCGCGTCCTGAACGGCCCGCGCCTCGCCGGGGGTGGTGGCGGTGGCCAGCGTGAACGTGCCGGCGCGGCGCAGGGCGTCCAGGACGTCCCGGGCGGGCACGCCGAAGTGGAACGACACCACCGGCACCGGGTTGTCGAGCAGGACGGCGAGTTTGGCGTCGTAGCCGTCGTCGCGGCCGTCGTCGGGGTCGCCCAGCCCGGTGGAGTACCAGGAGGCCTCACCGGCCAGCTGATGGGCGTAGACGCCGACGGCGGCGGGGTCGGGGGTCTCGGGCTGGGGCATGAAGACGTTGACGCCGAAGGGGAACCCGGTCAGCCCGCGCAGCTGTTTGATCTCCTGGTACATCCCGTCCGCGGTCTTGTACCCGGCGGCCAGGAACCCGAGCCCGCCCGCCTCGGACACGGCCGCGGCGAGCTGCGGCACGGCGACTCCGCCCGCCATCGGGGCCTGCACCACGGGGTGCCGGAGGAGGTCGGTGAGGGCCAAGGACATGACGGCATGTTGCCACGTCCTTCGGGCATCTCCGAATTCGATCGGGGACGGACCACCACCGGATCGGGAGCGGGTCGCGAGTGGGTCCGAAACGGCTCCGGAGCCGATCGCGCCCCTGGCGCGGCCCGCTTCCGGGGGCACCGCGGGGACCTCGTCCGGTCCCCGCGGGAAAGCGCCCGTCAGCGCCCGTTGAAGGCGTCCTTCAGCCGGGAGAACAGGCCCTGCTGGCCCGGCTGGAACTGGCCCAGCGGGCGCTCCTCGCCGCGGAGCTTGGCGAGTTCGCGCAGCAGGCGCTCCTGTTCGGGGTCGAGCTTGCCCGGGGTCTGCACCTCGACGTGCACGATGAGGTCGCCCCGGCCGCCGCCCCGCAGGTGCGTGACGCCCCGGCCGTGCAGCGGGATCGACTGGCCGGACTGGGTGCCGGGCCGGATGTCGACCTCCTCCATGCCGTCCAGCGTCTCCAGCGGCACCTTGGTGCCGAGGGCGGCCGCCGTCATCGGGAGGGTGACCGTGCAGTGCAGGTCGTCGCCGCGCCGCTGGAACATGGCGTGCGGCAGCTCGTGGATCTCGACGTACAGGTCGCCGGCGGGACCGCCGCCGGGGCCGACCTCGCCCTCGCCCGCCAGCTGGATCCGGGTCCCGTTGTCCACACCGGCCGGGATCTTCACCGTCAGGGTGCGGCGGGAGCGGATCCGGCCGTCGCCCGCGCACTCGGGGCACGGGTTCGGGACGACGGTGCCGAAGCCCTGGCACTGCGGGCAGGGGCGCGAGGTCATGACCTGGCCCAGGAAGGACCGGGTGACCTGCGAGACCTCGCCCCGGCCGCGGCACATGTCACAGGTCTGCGCCGTGGTGCCCGGCGCCGCGCCCTCACCGCTGCACGTGGTGCAGACGACCGCCGTGTCGACCTGGATGTCCTTGGTGGTGCCGAACGCGGCCTCGTCCAGCTCGACCTCGAGGCGGATCATCGCGTCCTGGCCGCGGCGGGTGCGCGAGCGCGGACCGCGCTGCGACGCCGTGCCGAAGAACGCGTCCATGATGTCGGAGAAGTTCCCGAAGCCGCCCGCCCCGAAGCCGCCCGCGCCGCCGCCTGCTCCGGCCTGTTGGAGCGGGTCGCCGCCGAGGTCGTAGACCTGCTTCTTCTGCGGATCCGACAGGACCTCGTAGGCGGCGTTGATCTCCTTGAACCGCTCCTGGGTCTTCGGATCCGGGTTGACGTCCGGATGCAGCTCGCGGGCGAGTCGCCGGAAGGCCTTCTTGATCTCTTCCTGCGACGCGTCCCGGCGCACGCCGAGTACGGCGTAATAGTCGGTGGCCACTTACGACTCCGCCAGGATCTGTCCGACGTACCGTGCCACTGCGCGTACCGCTCCCATCGTTCCCGGGTAATCCATGCGGGTCGGTCCGACCACGCCGAGCTTGGCAACCGCCTCGCCGCCCGAACCGTAGCCCACCGACACGACGGACGTGGAGTTGAGTCCCTCATGGGCGTTCTCATGACCGATACGGACGGTCACGCCCGGATCCTTCGCCTCTCCGAGCAGCTTGAGAAGCACGACCTGCTCCTCGAGCGCCTCCAGGACAGGCCGGATCACCAAGGGGAAATCGTGCCCGAAGCGGGTCAGATTGGCGGTGCCGCCGATCATCAACCGCTCCTCGTTCTCCTCGACCAGCGTCTCCAGGAGGGTGGAGAGCACGGTCGAGACCGTACCGCGTTCCTCGGGGTCGAAGGCCTCCGGGAGGTCCTCGACGAGGGACGGTACATCGGTGAAACGGCGGCCCGCGACACGGCTGTTGAGCCGGGCCCGCAGATCCGCCAGGGACGCCTCGCCGACCGGCGCCGGGCAGTCGACCATGCGCTGCTCGACCCGTCCGGTGTCCGTGATCAGCACCAGCATGGCGCGCGCGGGCGCCAGCGGGAGCAGTTCCACGTGCCGCACGGTCGAGCGGGTCAGCGACGGGTACTGCACGACGGCGACCTGCCGGGTGAGCTGCGCGAGCAGCCGCACCGTGCGGGCCACGACGTCGTCCAGGTCGACGGCGCCCTCGAGGAAGTTCTGGATGGCGCGCCGCTCGGGCGCGGTCATCGGTTTGACGCCGGCGAGCTTGTCCACGAAGAGCCGGTAGCCCTTGTCGGTGGGGATGCGCCCGGCGCTGGTGTGCGGCTGGGCGATGAAGCCCTCGTCCTCCAGGGCCGCCATGTCGTTGCGCACGGTGGCCGGGGAGACGCCCAGGTTGTGCCGCTCGGTGAGGGCCTTGGAGCCGACGGGCTCCTCGGTGCCGACGTAGTCCTGGACGATGGCGCGCAGCACCTGGAGCCTGCGTTCACTGAGCATCACGCACACCTCCAAAAGCCGTCCGCCCGGTCCGTTTCCCGGATGCCCTGGCACTCTTCGCACGCGAGTGCCAGACTCCCCGCCCAGTGTACGACCGGGGGGTACTCCCCGGGCAAGGCCGGTCCCGCGCGGACGCGCCGCGAAAGCCGTGGGCCGTTAGCGTCGCGGTATGACGGTGGCGTGGGAAGAGGCGGGATGGGAAGGGCTGGCGCCGGGGGTGGGGCGGTGCCGGCTCCCGGTGTGGGACTGCACGGTGGGCCTCGTCGTCGGCGCGGACGCGGTGCTGCTCGTGGACGCCGGTTCGTCCCTGCGCGAGGGCGCGCGGCTGCGGGCCGGGGCGCAGTCGCTCGCCGGGCGGCGTGTGACGCATCTCGCGCTCACCCACCCCCACTTCGACCACGTGCTGGGGGCGGCGGTGTTCGCGGGCGCGGAGGTGTTCGGCGCGGTGGGGCTGGACACGGTGCTGGCGCGGGGGCGCGAGGAACTGCTCACGGACGCGGAGCGCCACGGTCTGGACGCGCGGGAGGCCGGGGAGGCGGTGGACGCGCTGGTCCGTCCCCGGCACACGGTGTCCGGCGAGTGGACGCTCGGCCTGGGCGGCGGACGGCGGGCGCTGCTCGCGAACGTGGGACCGGGGCACACGGCGCACGATCTCGCGGTGCTGGTCACCGGCGAACCACGGGTGGTGTTCTGCGGCGACCTGGTGGAGGAGTCCGGCGAACCGCAGGCGGGCCCCGACGCCGTCCCGTCGCAGTGGCCGGGCGCCCTGGACCGGCTGCTGGCCCTGGGCGGCGAGGACGCGGTGTACGTTCCCGGCCACGGCGCGGCGGTGGACGCGGCGTTCGTACGGGCCCAGCGCGACGCTCTCGCGGTCCGCTTCGGCGTGTCGTGCTGAATCCTCGGCCGAACGGGGGCCGGCTTCTCCTATCGTCATCAGAATGCGCCAGTACTCTCCTGACCTGACCCCCGGGTGGAAGAAGTCCCGGCCCGTCCCCGAGGTGCCGGCCGGGCCCGGTCTGGTGGTGGAGGAGCCCGGCAGCGGATTCTGCGGCGCGGTGATCCGCTGCGAGGCGGGCACGGTGACCCTGGAGGACCGCTTCGGCAAGCACCGGGTGTTCCCGCTGGAGCCGCGCGGGTTCCTCCTGGAGGGACGCGTGGTGACGCTGGTGCGGCCGGCCGCCGGTCCGCCGCGTCCGACCCGTACGGCGTCCGGTTCGGTGGCCGTCCCGGGCGCACGCGCGCGCGTGGCACGCGCCGGGCGCATCTACGTCGAGGGGCGCCACGACGCCGAACTGGTCGAGCGGGTGTGGGGCGACGACCTGCGCGTCGAGGGCGTGGTCGTGGAGTACCTGGAGGGCGTCGACGACCTCCCGGCGATCGTCGAGGAGTTCGGTCCGGGCCCGGACGCGCGGCTGGGGGTCCTGGTGGACCACCTGGTGCCGGGTTCGAAGGAGTCGCGCATCGCCGAGGCGGTCACCAGTGAGCACGCCCTGGTGGTGGGCCACCCCTACATCGACATCTGGGAGGCGGTGAAGCCGTCGTCCCTGGGTATCGGGGCGTGGCCCCGCGTCCCGCGCGGCCAGGACTGGAAGACGGGGGTGTGCCGGGCGCTGGGCTGGCCGGAGAACACGGGGGTGGCCTGGCAGCACGTTCTGGGACGGGTGCGGTCCTACAGGGATCTGGAGCCGGAGCTCCTGGGCAGGGTCGAGGAGCTGATCGACTTCGTCACGGAAAGCGGTGGGGCCTGACGCCCTGGAAGCTGCCGAGTTCACTGGTGTCCAGGCCGATGCCCGGCATGTCGAGCGGCAGCCGACCACCGAAGTCCAGCTTCATCCGTGCCTTGTGGTCAGCTGCGCCTTGTGGTCAGCTGCGTCGCCCTCCCCGACCGGCATCGTGAGCAGGACGCGGTGCTCCGTGACCGGGTCGGTGACGAGGTACGCGGGAACCCTGCCGGCGGCGTGGATCGACCGCTCGACGAGGTGATCCCGCACGACACCGGTCGTGGAGACGACTTCGGCCACCCGTGTGATCAGCTCGGACGGCAGCAGACGTCCCGCCTCGGGCGTGGCATCGCGCCCGAGGACCACCGGATCCGGCACGGGCCCGCCGGCCCCGTCGATGATGTCGACGTCCCGGGCCCGGAGACGCGCCCACCGCTTGCGCGGGATCTGGTCCAGGACGCCTTCCACGATCATGTTGTGCACAAGATCGGGACCGGCCGTCATCACGGTGTCCCCCCCCGGAGGAGCTCGACCCTGGCCCCCTCGGGAGGCTCGAACCCCTCGAAGAACCTGGTCGTCCCGCACTCGTCCACAGCGGTCGTCTCCGTGGCCCTCCACATCCGCCGCGTCCTTTCAAGCGGCAGCCCACGAACCAGGGGGGACCGAACCCGCGTTCCGCGGTGCTTCACTCCGCCCAGTGGTCAGTCCACCAGATCCCTGACCACGGCATCCGCCAGCAACCGCCCGCGGAGCCTCAGCACCGCACGCCCCTCCTCGTACGGCTTCCGCTCCAGCAGCCCGTCCGCCAGCGCCCGCCGCGACGCCGCCAGCCCCTCCTCCTTCAGCAGTGACAGCGGCACGCCCTCCCGCAGCCTCAGCTCCAGCAGGATCCGCTCCACCCGCCGGTCCTCGTCCGACAGCAGCTCCCGGCCCGCGCCCGGCGACCGGCCCGACGCCAGCGCCGCCGCGTACGCGCCCGGGTGCTTGACGTTCCACCAGCGCACCCCGCCCACGTGCGAGTGCGCCCCCGGGCCGGCCCCCCACCAGTCGGCACCCCGCCAGTACAGCTCGTTGTGCAGGCAGCGGCCGGCGTCGGAGGTGGCCCAGTTGGACACCTCGTACCAGTCGAATCCGGCCGCCGACAGGGTCTCCTCGGCGATCAGGTACCGGTCGGCGTGGACGTCGTCGTCGGTCATCGGGACCTCGCCGCGCCGGATGCGCCGGGCCAGTCGGGTGCCCTCCTCGACGATCAGCGCGTACGCCGAGACGTGGTCCGGCCCGGCACCGGTCGCCGCGTCGAGCGAGGCCCGCCAGTCGTCGTCGGACTCTCCGGGGGTGCCGTAGATCAGGTCGAGGTTGACGTGCTCGAAGCCCGCCGCGCGCGCCTCGGCGACGCAGGCCTCCGGGCGGCCGGGGGTGTGCGTGCGGTCGAGGACCTTCAGCACGTGCTGCCGGGTGCTCTGCATGCCGAAGGAGATCCGGTTGAAGCCGCCCGCGCGGAGGGCCTCCAGGTAGGCCGGGTCGACCGACTCCGGGTTCGCCTCCGTCGTCACCTCGGCGTCCGCCGCGAGCCCGAACTCGTCACGGATCGCGCCCAGCATCCGTACGAGGTCGTCGGCGGCCAGCAGGGTGGGCGTGCCGCCGCCGACGAAGACGGTGCGGACCTCGCGCGGGTCGTCGCCGAGCACCTTGCGGGCCAGGCGGACCTCGTCGGTCAGGGTCTCGGCGTAGTGGTCGCGGGAGGCCAGCACGCCCCCGCTGCCGCGCAGCTCGGTGGCGGTGTAGGTGTTGAAGTCGCAGTAGCCGCAGCGGGTCGCGCAGTACGGCACGTGCAGGTAGAACCCGAGGGGGCGGTCCGTGGCACCGGCGAGTGCGGACGCGGGCAGCGCGCCGTCGGCGGGGACGGGCTCGCCGTCGGGGAGAGCGGAAGGCATGTGCTCCATTGTCCCGCACGCGCTCCGGTCCCTTCCCGCGTCGTCGGCGCCCCCGGGTTCACTCCGCCTGGAGCACGAGCAGCGCGAGGTCGTCGGCCGGCGGCCGCGCCCCGAACTCGTGGACGAGCCGGTTGATCCTTTCCGCCGTCAGTCCGGCGTCCAGTCCCGCGCAGCCGGCCAGCGCCGTGGCGAGCCCGTCCCCGTCGTCGAACTGGCGGGAGCCGGAGCGCCGCTCGGTGACGCCGTCGGTGACGCAGAGCAGGGTGTCGCCGGGGCGCAGCTCGAAGGTCTCACTGGTGTAGGTGGCGTCCTCGACGACCCCGAGCAGGGTCTGCGGCTGGGCGACGGTACGGACCGTGCCGTCGGGGGCGAGCAGCAGCGGCAGGGGGTGCCCGGCGGAGCCGAGGGTGACGCGGGCGCCGCCGTCGCCCTCGTCGCGGAGGGTGAGCTCGCCGTAGAGCAGGGACAGGAAACGGGTCTGGGGGCCGTCGCCCGGGGCGGAGGGGCGGGCCCCGGCGGCGACGAGGGCGCGGGCGGCGGCGTCGGCGGCCTCGGTGGCGTCGTCGAGGAGCAGCCGGTTGAGGCGGTCGAGGACGTCGGCGACGCGGTAGCCCTCGCGGGCGAGCAGCCGCAGCCAGGGCCGGGCGAGACCGATGACGACGGCCGCCTCGGGCCCTTTGCCCTGGACGTCGCCGACGGCGAAGCACCAGCGGCCCTCGCCCGCCTGGAACAGGTCGTAGAAGTCGCCGCTCGGCCCGCCCTTGTCGAGGGGCTCGTGGACGAACGCGGAGCGCACACCGGGGATCTCGGCGACGGCGCCGGGCAGCAGTCCGCGCTGGAGCACGGCGGCGATGGTGGCCTGGCGGGCGTACTGCCGGGCGGCGCCGATGGCGAGCGCCACGCGCCGCCCGAGATCCTCCACCAGCCCGGTGATCTCGTCCGGGAACCGCCCGATCCCGGCCCGCCCGATCACCAGCGTCCCGAGCGGCCGCCCGCCGACGACGAGCCGGTAGGCGAGGGCCGCACCGGGCGCGGGAACGGAGACCGGAGGGGGGAGGGGGACGGGGGCGGAAACGGAGACGGCGCAGTCGTACGCCGGTCCGCCCTCCGGGGCCCCGGGCATGCCGAGGCTTCCCGGCATGCGGAAGCCCTCCGGCCCGCCGAGAGCGGCCTCCGACCCGCCGAGAGCGGCCTCCGGCAGACCGAGAACAGCCCCCGGCAGGCCGAGAACAGCCCCCGGCAGGTCCAGGTCGGCCTCCGGCAGGTCCAGGTCGGCTTCCGGCATCCGGAACGCCTTCTCGGGCCAGGGGTAGTCGAGCGGGCCGGGGGACAGCGGGTCGGAGGGCGGTGGCGGATTCTGCTCGAGCACCCGGCTCAGTTCCTCGACGCGGCTCTCGTCGGCGTGCCAGACCCGGGCGAGACGGGACCCGCCGGCCGGCACGCCCTCGCCCCAGCCGCCGTGACCGCTGCTCTCGTCCTCCAGCCACACGGCGCACCAGTCCGCGAGCCGCGGAACGATCAGCTGCCCGGTGAGCGCGGCGACGAGATCCTCGTCGAGCTGCCCGGCGAGCAGGTCGGAGGCCTCGGCCAGGAACGACAGCGCCCCGCGGCCCAGCCAGGCCCCGTCCCGCCGGTACGGCCGCGCGGCACGCCACGCCTCCCGGCCCCCACCGGGCCACGGGACCGCGTACGCCCCGTCCGGCTCCGACTCTCCCGCGTACGCGCCCGCGTCGTCGCCCCAGGCGCCCCCGCCGGCCGGACCACCCACGCCGCCCGTCACGTCGTCCGGGTCGTCCGCCGCGAGGCCCCTGGCGGGGACACGGGCCCAGACCGTCTTCGTGTGGGCGCCGGGCCGGTAGGTGATCCCCCAGGCCTCGGAGAGCGCGGCGACGAGCCGCAGCCCCCGCCCGTACTCGTGGCCCTCGGGACTCCCGGAGGGCACCGCGTCCGGCCCGCCGTCGCGCGGGGTGCGGGAGGGGTGCCGGTCGGCGACCTCGATGACGAGCGCGCCGGTGTCCTCCTCCAGCGCGCAGGTGAGCCGTACCTCGGTCCCGGCGTGGACGACGGCGTTGGTGACCAGCTCGCTGGCGATCAGCATGGCGTCGTCGACGGCGCGGGTGGTGAGGTGCTCGACGCCGGGCAGGGCGCGTTCCGTCCACTCGGCGAGCGCCGCCCGCACCAGGGCGCGTGCGGACCCCGGGGCGAGGGAACCGCCGGGCAGGGTCGCGTCCGCCCGCGCACACGCCCGCGCGAACGTCTCGGACGCGGCAGGGGAGGTCTCCCGTTGCGTCGGAATGGCCCCCATGGGCAGCTCCCCGGGCAGTTCGTACGAATACACCTCGATCAATGCCGACAGAGTGACAGACCGACCCCACCCGTAAGCAACGGGTTACCGAAGTGGACCACCGAAAGCAGGAACAGCACTCCACATCCGGTCAGGAGAGGGCCGAAAACCGGCCAGTTCCGCGCAACATCGGAAAGAGAGGGGCGCCGGCCCCGGCCCTGCTCGGACCGGCCGCACGCATCACGGCGGTGCGGGCCCTCACCACCGTGGACGGCGCGTCAGGAACTCCTGACGGGATGCGGGGCGCTCTTCCCCTCGGCCCCGGAGGGGTGCGGCGCGAGATGCCTCGCAACGATCACGCGCATCTCGTCGACGTCCGCTCCCCCGCGCAGTCCACGCTTCGGCAGGAGGGCCATTCCACCGACCGTGTCATCGATGACCAGCACGAAAAGGTTCGCCGTCTCGATGTAGTGGCGGAACGACGACCAGAGGATCCGGCTCTCCACAAGAGCCGTGGTGGCGCGGACGCCGTCGTCGTCCACCCGCATGACGTATTCGCCCTGCGCACGTGCGTACCCGGTCATCCGCCGAACTCCGTGGAGCCGGCTCACCCACCCGCCCACGAGGCCGCCCAGCGCCGCCAGGGAGCCTGTGGTGGCCGCCACCACGAGCACACCTTCGGGCACCTCGAGCAGCTGGAGAACGGCGACAACAGCCACCGTGCCCGCCACGGCAGCCGCCGGCAGACGCCAGAGCACGGCCGGAGGGGTACGGGCGTGGAGCGCCTCGGCCATGTCGGACCGGGTCGGTAGATACGCCAGCTCCGCACCGGCCGGCCCTGGCGCGGTCTCCCGCTTCTCGTCCTCCATGGAACGGAATCGTAGTGGCGCCCGGACGGCCGGGTCCGGAGCGGGGGCTTCCCAGCGCCGGACGTCGATGTGACCGGCTCCCCGACTGGACCGCGGGCAGGCCGAACCCCTCTCCGGAACGAGAACCCGGGCTCTGCGGAGCCCTACGAGCGCTGAGCGCCATCGGCGACTTCTCTGGCGCGAGAGCGGTTACGGCGGCAACGAGGGCGACGAGTGTGTCGAAACAGCCGCCGCTCCGGGAACCGTCCGCGTCGCGGCTCCAAGGACGTGAGCCGGTCGCGCCTCTCCGTCCACGCGGCCGGCCGGGCCGCGTTCGTGGACCTCGCGACGGGCCGCCGAGCCTCCTCGGGGCGTGTCCGGGAGGCGTCCGGCTGGATCGCTGTCCGTGGTGGGCGAAAAGCTGCGGGTCGTCCAGCCCCGCGTCAGAGGTGTGAGCACGTCGGTCACCCCTGTCCACATGCCGCTCGTTCGGGTGCGCACGTGCCATTGGGCTGCCGGCTGCTCACGCTCTCAGCGTGACGTCTGCTTCCGGCCCCGCGGTTCCGGGATCGCGAGTCCGCGCCAGAAGGGGGGGGGGGGGGGGGGCCGGGGGGGGGGGGGGCCCCCCCCCGCCGCCCGCCCGCCGGCGCGGGGCCGGGGGGCCGCCCCGGGTGGGGCCGCCCCCCCCCGCCCCTGTGTCCACGCCCTGCGGAGTCACGCCCTGCGCGTCACACCTCCCGGGCGCCCGCGTACATCTCGTCGATCAGGTGCTTGTACTGGCGCTCCACCACCGGGCGCTTCAGCTTCAGGCTCGGGGTGATCTCGCCGTGCTCGATGTCGAGGTCGCGGGGCAGGACGCGGAACTTCTTGATGGTCTGCCAGCGCTGGAGGCCCTCGTTGAGCTGCTTGACGTAGCCGTCGACCATCTCGACCGTGGCGGGCGCGGCGACGATCTCCGCGTACGGCTTGCCCCCCAGCCCGTTCTCCTGCGCCCAGGCCGCGAGGGCCGCCTCGTCGAGGGCGATGAGGGCGGTGCAGTAGTTCCGGTCGGCGCCGTGCACCAGGATGTTGGAGACGTACGGGCACACCGCCTTGAACTGGCCCTCGACCTCGGCGGGCGCGATGTACTTGCCGCTGGAGGTCTTGATGAGGTCCTTCTTGCGGTCGGTGATCCGCAGGTAGCCGTCGGGCGACAGCTCGCCGATGTCACCGGTGTGGAACCAGCCGTCGGACTCCAGGACCTCGGCGGTCTTCTCGGGCAGCCCGTGGTAGCCCTCCATGATGCCGGGGCCGCGCAGCAGGATCTCGCCGTCGTCGGCGACACGTACCTCGGTGCCGGGCAGCGGCTTGCCGACGGTGCCGGTGCGGTAGGCCTCGCCGGGGTTGACGAAGGAGGCCGCGGAGGACTCGGTGAGTCCGTAGCCCTCCAGGATGTGGATGCCGGCGCCGGCGAAGAAGTGGCCGATGTCGGGTGCGAGGGCCGCCGAGCCGGAGATGCAGGCGCGCAGGTTGCCGCCGAACGCGTCGCGGATCTTGGCGTAGACCAGCTTGTCGGCGACGGTGTGCTTCGCGGTGAGGCCGAAGGGGGCACTGGCGGTGCCGGTGCGGCGGAAGTTGTCCTGGGTGACCTTGGCGTACTCGCGGGCCACGCCCGCGGCCCACTGGAAGATCTTGTACTTGGCACCGCCGCCGGCCCGCGCCTTGGCGGCGACCCCGTTGTAGACCTTCTCGAAGATGCGCGGGACGGCCGCCATGTAGGTCGGCTGCACCACCGGCAGGTTCTCGATGATCTTGTCGACGCGGCCGTCCACGGCGGTGACGTGACCGACCTCGATCTGGCCCGAGGTGAGGACCTTGCCGAAGACGTGCGCAAGCGGCAGCCACAGGTACTGCACGTCGTCCGGGTGGACGAGGCCCGTCGCGGCGATCGCCTTCGCCATGTACGCCCAGTTGTCGTGCGGCAGGCGGACGCCCTTGGGGCGGCCGGTGGTGCCCGAGGTGTAGATGAGGGTGGCCAGCTGGTCCTTGGTGATCGCGGCGACCCGCTCCTTGACCAGCCCGGCGTCCTTCTCCAGCCGGGCCGTGCCGCGGCGCTCCAGCTCGGCGAGGCTGATCACCCAGTCGTCCGTCTCGACGCCGGCCGCGTCGATGACCACGACGTGGCCGAGGTGGGGCAGCTCGGCGCGCTTCGCCGCGACCTTGTCGACCTGCTCGGCGTTCTCCGCGATCAGCACCCGGCTGTCGGAGTCCGACAGGATGTACGCGGACTCCTCGATGTTCGTCTGCGGGTAGACCGTGGTGGTGGCGGCGCCCGCGCACATGATGCCGAGGTCGGCGAGGACCCATTCGACCCGGGTGGCGGACGCGAGCGCCACCCGCTCCTCCGGGTCCACGCCCAGCTCGATCAGGCCGGCCGCGATGGCGTTGACCCGTTCGGCGGCCTGGGCCCAGGTGAGGGACCTCCAGTCGTCGGGGCCCTCGCCCGAGGCGGTCGGGACGGGGTAGCGGTACGCCTCGGCGTCCGGTGTGGCGGCGACACGCTCCAGGAAGAGGGTCGCCACGCTCGGCGGCCGGTTCTCGATCAAAGTCTGTGTGTCGCTCAAGACATCCTCCGGGACCCGCGACGGTGCGGCTGGCTCAGATGCGGCTGGTGTACGGCTGACATGCGGGTGGTGTTCGGTCGGTTACGCTGTCGTACCCTTGTTTAACTCGTGAGTAACCGCCGGGCAGGGACAGAGTAAAGGCCCACCGGCGGCTGCGTAAGGGGCCACGGCCTGTCACTTCGTACGGGTAATCCCCCGACGGGCGCACGACGAACCCGCCGGGGAGCCGCTGCGGAACCGGCTCGGACGCGCCGAGGCCCGTCGTGCGCGCGCACGACGGGCCTCGCTCCGCTCCGGGTCTTCGGCGGGCTCTCCCCCGGCAGCCTCCGGCGACCCGCGGTTACTTCTTGGCCTTGCCCGACCCCGCGTTGTCGTCGCTGGAGAGGACGGCGATGAAGGCCTCCTGCGGGACCTCCACGGAGCCCACCATCTTCATCCGCTTCTTGCCCTCCTTCTGCTTCTCCAGCAGCTTGCGCTTGCGCGAGATGTCACCGCCGTAGCACTTGGCGAGGACGTCCTTGCGGATGGCGCGGATGGTCTCGCGGGCGATCACCCGGGAGCCGATGGCGGCCTGCACCGGCACCTCGAAGGCCTGCCGCGGGATCAGCTCCTTGAGCCTGGCGACGAGCCGCACGCCGTAGGCGTACGCCTGGTCCTTGTGGGTGATCGCGGAGAACGCGTCCACCTTGTCGCCGTGCAGCAGGATGTCGACCTTCACCAGGCTGGAGGTCTGCTCGCCGGTGGGCTCGTAGTCGAGGGAGGCGTAGCCGCGGGTCTTGGACTTCAGCTGGTCGAAGAAGTCGAAGACGATCTCGGCGAGCGGGAGGGTGTAGCGGATCTCCACCCGGTCCTCGGAGAGGTAGTCCATACCGAGCAGGACACCGCGCCGGGTCTGGCACAGCTCCATGATCGAGCCGATGAACTCGCTGGGCGCCAGGAGGGTGGCGCGCACGACCGGCTCGTACACCTCTGCGATCTTCCCCTCGGGGAACTCGCTCGGGTTGGTGACGATGTGCTCGGTGCCGTCCTCCATGTCCACGCGGTAGACGACGTTCGGCGCGGTGGCGATCAGGTCGAGCCCGAACTCGCGCTCGAGGCGCTCGCGGATCACGTCGAGGTGCAGCAGGCCGAGGAAGCCGACGCGGAAGCCGAAGCCGAGGGCGGCGGAGGTCTCCGGCTCGTAGACCAGGGCGGCGTCGTTGAGCTGGAGCTTGTCCAGCGCCTCGCGCAGCTCGGGGTAGTCGGAGCCGTCCAGCGGGTACAGGCCCGAGAACACCATGGGCTTGGGGTCCTTGTAGCCGCCGAGCGCCTCCTCGGCCCCCTTGTGCTGGCTGGTGACGGTGTCACCGACCTTCGACTGGCGGACGTCCTTCACCCCGGTGATGAGGTAGCCCACCTCGCCGACGCCGAGGCCGTCGGCGGGCAGCATCTCCGGCGAGTTGGTGCCGATCTCCAGCAGCTCGTGCGTCGCGCCCGTGGACATCATCCGGATGCGCTCACGCTTGTTGAGCTGGCCGTCGATGACCCTGACGTACGTCACGACACCGCGGTACGAGTCGTACACCGAATCGAAGATCATCGCGCGGGCCGGGGCGTCCTTGACGCCGACCGGGGCGGGGACGTCGGCGACCACCCTGTCCAGCAGCGCCTCGACACCGAGACCGGTCTTCGCGGACACCTTCAGCACGTCGTCGGGGTCGCAGCCGACCAGGTTGGCGAGCTCCTCGGCGAACTTCTCGGGCTGCGCGGCCGGCAGGTCGATCTTGTTGAGCACCGGGATGATCGTGAGGTCGTTCTCCATCGCCAGGTACAGGTTGGCGAGGGTCTGGGCCTCGATTCCCTGCGCGGCGTCCACCAGGAGGACCGTGCCCTCGCAGGCGGCGAGCGACCGCGACACCTCGTAGGTGAAGTCGACGTGCCCCGGCGTGTCGATCATGTTGAGGATGCGCGTGCTGCCCTTGTCGTCCGTGGGCGCCCACGGCAGCCTCACCGCCTGGGACTTGATCGTGATGCCGCGTTCACGCTCGATGTCCATGCGGTCGAGGTACTGGGCGCGCATCTGCCGCTGATCGACCACACCGGTCAGCTGGAGCATCCGGTCGGCGAGCGTGGACTTGCCGTGGTCGATGTGCGCGATGATGCAGAAGTTGCGGATCAGAGCCGGGTCGGTACGGCTCGGCTCGGGCACGTGGCTGGGGGTCGCGGGCACGCAGGGTCCTGATTCTTGAGGCGTCCGCAGTGTCTGCGGTCTCGGGTCGGATCGGATCGATACGTAGCTTCCATGGTCCCACGGGCGGGGTGCGTGGTGCCCCGGGTGGGGACCGGAGGTCCGGCAGGGGCCGGACCGGGGCCTGTACCGGCGCCCGGCCGGGGACGGGTTTGGGCCGTCCGTCGGGCCGCTGGTACCGTGAGGGGCTGTGTCTCTATGCCCTCCGGGCGCGGGGCACGTCTCAAGAAATTCACCGGTACGGGACCCGTGCGGCCCCGGACCAGAACCTGTAGAGGCTCATTCGTGGCGAACATCAAGTCCCAGATCAAGCGGAACAAGACCAACGAGAAGGCCCGGCTGCGCAACAAGGCCGTCAAGTCCTCTCTGAAGACCGCGATCCGCAAGGCTCGCGAGGCCGCCGCCGCGGGCGACGCCGAGAAGGCCACCGAGTACCAGCGCGCTGCCGCGCGTCAGCTCGACAAGGCCGTCTCCAAGGGCGTCATCCACAAGAACCAGGCCGCCAACAAGAAGTCGGCGCTGGCTCTGAAGGTCGCGGCCCTCAAGGGCTGAACCACTCGCTGATCTGACCGGATCTGATCCGACCGCCGGAAGGACCCGGGCGGGCCCTCTCTCTCCGCCCCCGACCGGCACCCCGAGCCTGTACGCGGCCTGCGTTCGCCACGCGGGTACGGGCTCCGAGCGTCACCGAGGACCCCGCTCCACCGCCCTTCCCCGGGCGGTGGAGCGGGGTCCTCGGCTTGTCACGGTGCGGGACGGCCGAAGACGACGGCGGGATCTACGCCCTGCCCCTCGACCTGGCCGCGCGTGCGATGGTGACGACCGCCTTCTCCAGGACGTACCCCGGGTCCTCCCCGCCGCCCTTGACGCCGGCGTCCGCCTCGGCCACCGCCCGCAGGGCGACGGACACGCCGTCGGGGGTCCAGCCCCGCATCTGCTGGCGCACCCGGTCGATCTTCCACGGCGGCATGCCCAGCTCCCGCGCCAGGTCGGCCGGTCTGCCGCCGCGCGCCGACGACAGCTTCCCGATCGCCCGTACGCCCTGGGCCAGCGCGCTCGTGATCAGCACCGGCGCCACCCCCGTCGACAGCGACCAGCGCAGCGCCTCCAGCGCCTCCGCCGCCCGGCCCTCGACCGCGCGGTCGGCGACCGTGAAGCTCGACGCCTCGGCCCGCCCGGTGTAGTACCGGCCGACGACCGCCTCGTCGACCGTGCCCTCGATGTCCGCCGCCAGCTGGGACACCGCCGCCGCCAGCTCCCGCAGGTCGCTGCCGATGGCGTCGACCAGCGCCTGGCACGCCTCCGGTGTGGCCGACCTCCCGGTGGCCCGGAACTCGCTCCGTACGAAGGCCAGCCGGTCCGCCGGCTTCGTCATCTTCGGGCAGGCCACCTCCCGCGCCCCGGCCTTGCGCGCCGCGTCGAGCAGGCCCTTGCCCTTGGCGCCGCCCGCGTGCAGCAGGACGAGCGTGATCTCCTCGGCGGGTGCCCCGAGGTACGCCTTCACGTCCTTGACGGTGTCGGCCGACAGGTCCTGCGCGTTGCGTACGACCACGACCTTGCGCTCGGCGAAGAGCGAGGGACTGGTCAGTTCGGCGAGGGTGCCGGGCTGGAGCTGGTCCGGGGTGAGGTCGCGCACGTCCGTGTCGGCGTCGGAGGCCTTCGCCGCGGCCACCACCTCCTGCACGGCGCGGTCGAGCAGGAGGTCCTCCTGGCCCACGGCGAGCGTCACCGGGGCGAGAGGGTCGTCTTGAGCTGTCTTCCTGGCCATCGCGACAAGCATCGCACGCACCACTGACGGCAGTGGTTCCTCACGTCACGGTGCCGACCCCGTCCCACAGCGCCGGCCCGGCCTCACGGTGCCGGCTCAGGGTTCTTCCCGCCAGCCCTCCCACTCCGCCGCGAACTCGTCCAGTGCGCCGGGGTCCAGCCGTCGCCTCTCGTCGCGCAGGACGACGAGCCACTGGGCGTCCTCCGCGTCGTCCTCGCCGGCCAGGGCGTCCCGTACGAGCCGCGGCTCCTCGTCGTCGACGCCGAAGCGCTCGCCGAGCTCCTCCGCCACCGCTTCCGCGGCCTCGCGGTCGGGCAGCACCAGCACATGTCTCACATCGCTCACGTCGGCCATTAAAAACCCTGCCGGCTGCGATCAGCCGACCCGGTGGGGTTTCCTCACCGCCGGCACCTGGGCGAGGCGGATCCCGAACCGGTCCCGGTAGAACGCGAGCACCTCCTCGTCCGTCTTCAACTCCCGCTCCTCACGCGTGCCGTTCGCCGCCGTCGCGGTGACCCGGCGGCCGCTGAGCGTGATCCTCCCCCCGTGCCCGGTGACCCGTGAGCAGACGAGTGACCGGGTGAAATGCGACTGCGGCGAGGTGCTGTGCCACCACGCCCCGGCCACGAAGTCGCCGAGCGCCCTCGGGCGCCGCTCCAGCCGGTACACCCGCTTCCCGTCCCGCAGCACGTCCAGGTCCGCGACCGGGGCGGGGTCATGACCTCCGCGCGCCCCGGCCGCGTCCGGCGCCGCCTCGACGATCCGGAACGTACCCCCGGGGTCCTCCTGGTCCCCCCGCTCCCCGAACGCCTGCGGCAGCAGGAAGTGCGACCCGAACCCGACATCGGCGAGCAGGTCGCCGCCGTCCTGGGTCCGTACCCGCAGGGCGAGATGGTCGTACGGGATGCCGAGCCGTCCTCCGTCGCCGTACACCCGCGCGGCAAGCAGGGTGACCTCGTACCCGAGGGCGGTGAGCAAGGTGCCGAAAGCTCCGTTCAGTTCGTAGCAGAAGCCGCCCCGGCGGCCGCTCACCACCTTGTCCAGCAGTCGTCCCCCGTCGAGCACGATCTCCTCACCGAGGTGGACCGAGAGGTTCTCGAAGGGCACGGTCCGCAGGTGGCGCAGGTGCAGCTCGCGCAGCGCGTCGACGGTGGGCCGGGCCGGCCGCCCGACGCCCAGCCGCCGCAGGTAGGCGTCGACCGCCGTCGCGTCCGGACCGGCGCCGGTGGCCGCTCGCGTGCCCGCGTCCGGGTGCGCTCCCTCGCCCGCTCCCTTGTCCGTGTCCACGTCCGTGCCCACATCCGTGTGCTCGTGCGTGTCGTCGTGCGCGGCTTCCCTCATGCCCTCAGTGTCGCGCCACCCGCAGTTCTCCGTCCCCGGCCTCCCCACCGAGCACGGCGATCGACCCGCCCCGGTCCGTCCGCAGCACCGCGGCCCCGGCGTCCCGCAGCGCGGCGAGCGTGCCCGGGGCCGGATGTCCGTACGAGTTGTCGCGCCCCGCGGAGATCAGCGCCAGCCGGGGCGCCGACCGGCGTACGAGGCCCGGATCCTGATACGCCGAGCCGTGGTGGGCGACCTTGAGGACGTCGACGTCCGCCAGTCGGCCCGCCACAGGCGACCTCGCCAGGGCCCGCTGGGCCGGTGGTTCCAGGTCCCCGAGCAGCAGCAGGCGCAGCCCCGCCGTCCGGACGAGCAGGGCCACACTGGCGTCGTTCGGCCCCTCCGGGGCCGGGGCCGGGCTCGGGGACGGGGACGGCCAAGTGCCGGCCGGGTGCCCGGTGTTCGGCGGTGGCCACACCACCTCCCAGGACAGCTCCCCCGTGCGCCGCCGCTCCCCCGCGACGGCCCGCGTCACCGGCAGGTGCCGGTCCGCCGCGAGTCTGCGGACGAAACGGGCCTGGTCGGCGGGTTCCTCCAGTCCCGTGGCCGCGATGCCGCCCACCGACCGTCCGCGCAGGACGCCGGGCAGGCCCGCCACGTGGTCGGCGTGGAAGTGGGTCAGCACGACCAGCGGGACCCGGGTGATGCCCAGGGAGCGCAGACAGCGGTCCACCGGGGCCGGGTCCGGACCGGCGTCCACGACCACCCCGGTGTCCTCGCCCGCCGCCAGCACCATCGCGTCGCCCTGTCCCACGTCGCACATCACCATCCGCCAGTCCGGTGGCGGCCAGCCCGTGACCGCACGGGTCAGCGGTGGCGGCTGCACCACCAGCAGCACCAGGAGCAGGGCGCAGGCCCCGCACCACCAGGGGTGCCGCAGCAGTCTCCGGCCGACCGGCAGGAGTGCCGGGGTGAGCGCCCCGAGCAGCGCCGCCCCGGTCCAGCCGCCCGGCCAGTCGACCCCGGCACCGGGCAGCGCCGCCCCCGTCCGGGCGATCTGCGCGATCCACTCCACGGGCCAGCTCGCGCACCAGGCGAGCGCCTTCGCCACCGGCAGCGCCGGCAGGGCGGTGGCCAGGGCCAGGAAGCCCAGCACGGTGGCCGGCGCGAGCGCGAACTCGGCGAGGAGGTTGCACGGCACCGCCACCAGGCTCACCCGCGCCGACAGCACGACGACCACCGGCGCGCACACCGCCTGCGCGGCGCCCGCCGCGGCCAGCGCCTCCGCGAGCCGTGGGGGCGTCCCGCGCCGTCGCAGCCCGGCGCTCCAGCGCGGCGCGAGCGTGAGCAGGGCGCCGGTGGCCAGCACGGAGAGCAGGAAGCCGTACCTGCGGGCCAGCCACGGGTCGTAGAGCACCAGCAGCAGGACGGCGGTCGCCAGTGCCGGGATCAGGGACCTGCGGCGGCCGGTGGCGAGCGCGAGCAGGGCGACGGATCCGCAGACGGCGGCCCGCAGCACGCTCGGATCGGGCCGGCACACGACGACGAAGGCGAGCGAGACCGCCCCGCCGAGCAGCGCGGTCGTGCGCAGCGAGAGGCCGAGGCGGGACGCGAGACCGCGGCGTTCGGCGTACTGCGCCAGCCCCGGCGGGCCGAGGAGCAGGGCGAGGAGGATCGTGAAGTTCGCACCGGAGACCGCCAAGGTGTGCGTCAGGTCGGTCTCCTCGAACGCCTCCTCCAGTTCCGGGGGGACGCGGGAGGTGTCGCCCACGACCAGCCCCGGCAGCAGGGCTCGCGCGTCCGCCGGCAGGCCGTCGGTCGCCGCCCGCAGCCCGGCGCGCAGCCGTCCGGCCAGCCGCTGCGGCGTTGAGGGCTCCCCCACCGTCCGCGGCCCGGCCTCGTCCCTGACCCGCAGCACGGCCGCGAACCGGTCACCGCCCGCCGTCGCCGGAGCGAGCCGGCCCTCGACCCGCAGCCGGGTGGACGGCAGCAGCCCGAGCCACGGCGTGTGCTCCCGTGCACCCCCTGCCCGCGCCTGTCCGTCGTCCTGCGGGCCCGGCCCGGCCGAACGCGTGTCGACCATCATCAGCACCGGGACCCGGGTGACGGCCGCCGCACCGCCCCCCTCCGGTTCCACCCGCCGCACGTCTGCCTCGACGAGCACCGCTGCCGGAGCCGGGTGGCTGCCGCCGGCCCGGGGCCGGGTGAGCCGGGGATCGGCGGTGACCTCGACCTCGGCCGTGACCGGGGCGTGCTCCCGCGCCAGCTCCGGCACCGGGCCCCGCCGCAGATCGGCGCCGTGCAGGCCCGCCGCTCCGGCGGCAGCGGCGACGCAGAGCAGCACCGCGGCTCCGGACACCCGCGCCCCTCCCTGTCCGCGTGCGTGCCCGGGTCCCGCACGTGCCTGCCCCGCAGGTTCCCCCGCACCTTCCCGCCCCGCAGGCCGGGGCTCCGCCCGGCGGTTTCGCGGCGTCAGAAGGACTGCGGCCAGGAGCAGGGAGGCGATCACCGTGCCCGTGACCAGGCCGGGCGGGGCGTGCAGCATCACCGCCGCCGTGGCCCAGGCCGCCAGCGCGGGTGGTACGAGCCGCAGGTCGGCCGGCCCCTCCTGCCGGGGGTGGGACGCCCCGAGCCTCTTTCCCGAGGCGGCGTGCACGGACAGCCGGGCGGGCGGGTCCGTGGAAGCGGGGTGCGCCGTATCCGTCCGCCCGGGGTCCGCCGGGTCCGTCCGGCTGCTCATGGCCGTACGAGATTTCGCAGGTCCGCGAAGCGGCGGTCGCCGATGCCGTTCACTTCCCGCAGTTCGTCCACCGAGCGGAAGCCGCCGTTGCGGGTGCGGTGGTCGAGGATGTGCCGGGCCAGTACGGGGCCGACCCCCGGGAGGCTGTCCAGTTGCTCCAGCGTCGCGGTGTTGAGGGACACCGGCGTCGTGGGCCCGGCGCCCGGTGCCGGTGCCGCACCGGCCCCCGCCGCCGGCGCGGGACCGCCGACGACCACCTGCTCCCCGTCCACGAGGAACCGGGCCCGGTTGAGGTTGTCGGTCCTGGTCCCGGGCCGTACCCCGCCCGCCGCCCGCAGGGCGTCCGCGACCCGTGAGCCGGCCGGGAGGCGGTGGACGCCCGGGTCACGGACCTCTCCGCCGACGTCGACCACGATCTCGGGCAGCGCCGTGCCCGCCGCACCCGCGCCGGATCCCGCACTCGTGCCGGCGGCCCCCGTCGGGGCGACCGGCGTGCTTCCCGCTCCGTCCCCGGCCTCGGGCACGGCCGCTGCCACCACCTCCGGGGCCCGCACGGGCTGGGTGCGTCCGGTCCAGAAGTGCCACCCGGCGAACCCCACCGCCAGTACGAGCACCACCGACAGCGCGACCACGCTCCGCCGCTCCAGCCCGCACCGCGTCCGCACCCACAACGGCAACCGCTCCCGCAGCGCGAGCGCCGTGCCCCCGACCGGCCGGCGCTCCCCCGGCGTCACCGGGTCCGGGTCCGGGCCCGGGGCGGCCGGCCCGGGGACCTCCTCCCACGTCCCCGCCTCCCCGACGTCCACATCGCCGCGGGCTGAGGCCGGGCCCCTCCCGGGCCGCACCACCGGCTCGCCCTCACCGCCCACGGCCCAGCTCGGCACACGCCGGGCCCGCCCGGCGCCTCCGGCGCCCCGGGTGCCTCGCCCGGATCCCTCCCCGAACAGCACCTCCGCCCGGCGCCGGAGCTCCTCCGCCGAGGCACCCCGGTCCCGGCCGCCCCGGATCCGGTGCCCCCGCCGGGCCTCCCGCCCACCGGGCCTCGGCCCCGGCCCCGTGCTCCTTGCGGTACCGGCAGTGGCCGGCCGGCGGTGCCGGGCACGTCCGTCGGACGCGGGTGCGCGACCCGGGCCGCTGGTCGCCCCGGCCGAACGTGAAGGTGAAGGCGAATGTGAACGTGATCGAAGTGCCATGCCAGGAGGATCGGGCACGGTGCCGCATTCGCGACGATCTTGCCCGATTCCCGTGGATCACTTCCCGATTGTGGACAACTCCGTCACCTGTACGGCCCCGGTACGGCTCCGGCGCCGCCCCGCCACCGCCTCATCGGGCCGAGACCACGACCCCCAGCAGGCCCGGCCCCGTGTGTGCCCCGATCACCGCGCCGACCTCGCTGACGTGCAGTTCGGTCAGTCCGGGCACCCGCGCCTTCAGCCGGTCCGCGAGAGCCGAGGCCCGCTCCGGGGCGGCGAGATGGTGGACGGCGATGTCGACCACGGCGTCGCCCGCCCGCTCGGCTGCGATCTCCTCCAGGCGGGCGATGGCCTTCGACGCCGTACGCACCTTCTCCAGGGGTTCGATGCGGCCGTCGGCCAGCTGGAGCAGCGGCTTCACGGCGAGTGCCGACCCCAGCAGGGCCTGCGCGGCCCCGATGCGTCCGCCCCGGCGCAGGTAGTCCAGGGTGTCGACGTAGAAGTAGGCGGCGGTACCCGCCGCCCGTTTCTCCGCGGCCGTGACGGCGTCGTCCACGGTGCCGCCCGCCTCCGCGGCCCCGGCCGCCGCGAGCGCGCAGAATCCGAGCGCCATGGCGATCATGCCGGTGTCCACCACCCGTACCGGCACCGGCGCCTCGCGGGCCGCGACGACCGCCGCGTCGTAGGTGCCGGAGAGTTCGGCGGAAAGGTGGAGGGAGACGATCCCGGCGGCGCCGGCCTCGGCGGCCCGGCGGTAGGCGGCGGCGAAGACCTCGGGGCCGGGCCGGGACGTCGTCACCGGCCGCCGCTTCTGGAGCGCCTGGGCGAGGGAGCGGGTGGAGATCTCGGTGCCCTCTTCGAGCGCGCGGTCGCCGAGGACCACGGTCAGGGGGACCGCCGTGATGCCGTGCCGCTCCATCGTCCGGGCCGGGAGGTAGGCCGTTGAATCGGTGACGATGGCGACATGGCGGGACATGAGCTGGAGGTTACCTGGCGGACCGCCCCCCGGGCAGCTCGGCCCGGCGAGGCGGACGCGGCCGTGGCCGGATCAGCGCGTCGGGACGGCGCGCCCGGTCACGTGGTGCTCTCGGGCCGGGGCTTCTTCTGCCAGGGATACGTGGGACGGGGCGCGGCCGGTGCGATCGAGGGCTGCGCCGGCTCGGACGCGGGCTCCCGCACGGCCTCGGACCGCGACGGCTCCGGCCCGGTCCGGTCGGCCGCCGGGGCACCGTGAGAGGGCCCGGCGGCGGGCGCGGACCGCGGGTCGGTGGTCGTCCAGTGCCGCAGGGCGCCGGTCTCCATGTCGATCTGGGTGCCGAGCGCGTCGAGGTCGTCCTCCGCGAAGTGGCGGGCGCGGTCACGGGCCGCCCAGCGCAGGGAGTCCGCCGACCGCACGATGCGGTGGGTCCGCTCGCGCAGCTCGGGCAGCCGCCCGGCGAGGGTGCTGCGGTCCGGTTCGGACTCCAGGCGCCTCAGCTCGGCGTCCAGTTCGTGCCCGTGTGCGCTGAGCCGCTCGAAGAGGCCGAGGGACTCCTTGAGGGACTGGTCCTCCGACGCGCCGGACTGCAGCGCGTCCTGAGTGGCGCGCATGGACGTCCGCAGCTTCAGTCTGAGCTGGGCGATCTCGCCGGCCGGGCCGGTCTGGGCGAAGGACTTGACCTTCAGGGTGTGGTCCTCGACCGTGCGGCGGGCCTGGGTGATGTGGCGGTCCGCGCTGCGCCTGGCGGCGCCGACGGCCTTCACCGTGGCGTACACGCCCAGCGTGACGAAGAGCACGAAGAGCAGGGCCAGTACTGCGATCACTGCTTCCACGAGACTCCTCCTCCAGGCCCTGGGGCCGCCCGTCACACGCACACCACGCCGTTCTTCAACGGTAAACGCAACGGGCGGGTCCGGAGTTCCGGAAGAACCCCGAACCTGCCCGTAGGGGACTACCCCGAACCAGCGGCCCCCAGTCCGCGGCCCGACCGGCGCCGGCCCTGCGCCGTCACGCCGTCACGCCGTCACGCCGTCACGATGTTCACCAGCTTCGGCGCCCGCACGATCACCTTGCGGATCCCGGCCCCGCCCAGCGCGGCGACGACCTTCTCGTCGGCCAGCGCGGCCTTCTCCAGTTCCGCCTCGGAGATGGACGGCGAGACCTCCAGCCGGGCCTTCACCTTGCCCTTGATCTGGACCACGCAGGTGACGGTCTCGTCGACGACGTACGCCGGATCGGCGACCGGGAAGTCCCGGTGGACGACCGAGTCGGTGTGGCCCAGCGTGCGCCACAGCTCCTCGGCGATGTGCGGGGCCAGCGGCGCCACCAGCAGCACCAGACGCTCGGCGACCGAGCGCGGGACCAGGCCCCCCGCCTTCGTCAGGTGGTTGTTCAGCTCGGTGACCTTGGCGATGGCGGTGTTGAAGCGCATCCCCTCCAGGTCCTGGCGCACCCCGTCGATCGCCTTGTGCAGGGCCCGCAGGGTGGCCACGTCGATGTCGGCGTCCGGGGTGTCGACGACGGTCACCTCGCCGGTGTTCTCGTCGACGATGTTGCGCCACAGCCGCTGCAGCAGCCGGAACTGGCCGACCACCGCGCGGGTGTCCCACGGCCGCGACACGTCCAGGGGGCCCATCGCCATCTCGTACAGGCGCAGCGTGTCGGCCCCGTACTCGGCGCAGATCTCGTCCGGAGTGACCGCGTTCTTCAGGGACTTGCCCATCTTGCCCAGCAGCCGGGAGACCTTCTCGCCCTGGTAGTGGTAGGCGCCCTCGTGCTCCTCCACCTCGGCGGCCGGTACCGCGATGCCGCGGCTGTCACGGTAGACGTAGGCCTGGATCATGCCCTGGTTGAACAGCTTGTGGAACGGCTCCGCCGACGACACGTGCCCCAGGTCGTACAGCACCTTGGACCAGAAGCGCGCGTACAGCAGGTGCAGCACGGCGTGCTCGGCGCCGCCCACGTAGAGGTCGACGCCGCCGTGCGGCATGCCCTCGCGCGGGCCCATCCAGTACTGCTCGATCTGCGGGTCGACCAGCTTCTCGCTGTTGTGCGGGTCCAGGTAGCGCAGCTCGTACCAGCAGGAGCCGGCCCAGTTGGGCATGGTGTTGGTCTCGCGCCGGTAGGCGCGCGGTCCGCGGCCGTCGCCCAGGTCCAGGGTGACGTTGACCCAGTCCTCGTTGCGCGACAGCGGCGTCTCGGGCCGGGTGTCGGCGTCGTCCGGGTCGAAGGTGCGCGGGGAGTAGTCGTCGACCTCGGGCAGTTCCAGCGGCAGCATCGACTCGGGCAGGGCGTGGGCGGTGCCGTCCTCGTCGTAGACGATCGGGAAGGGCTCGCCCCAGTAGCGCTGCCGGCTGAACAGCCAGTCGCGCAGCCGGAAGTTGACGGTGCCCTCGCCGATGCCCCGGCGCTCCAGCCACTCGGTGATGCGCGCCTTGGCCTCGGCGACGCCCAGGCCGTCCAGGTTCACCTCGTCGTTCGACGAGTTGATGATCCTCGCCTCGTGGGAGGAGAAGGCGTCCTCCCAGGTGGAGGTGTCGGTGCCGCGGCCGTCGGTCGGCTCGACGATGCAGTGGATCGGCAGTTCGAAGGCGCGCGCGAACTCGAAGTCGCGCTGGTCGCCGGCCGGTACGGCCATGATCGCGCCGGTGCCGTAGCCCATCAGGACGTAGTCGGCGATGAAGACGGGCACCTGCTCGCCGTTGACCGGGTTGGTCGCGTACGCGCCGATGAAGACGCCGGTCTTGTCCTTGGCCTCGGCCTGCCGCTCCACGTCGGACTTGGACGCGGCCTGCGCGCGGTACGCGGCGACGGCCCCGGCCGGGGTGGCGTGACCGCCGGTCCACACGCTGTGGGTGCCCTCGGGCCAGGCGGCCGGGGTGAACTTCTCGACCAGCGGGTGCTCGGGCGCCAGCACCATGTAGGTCGCGCCGAACAGGGTGTCGGGGCGGGTGGTGAAGACCGTGATGTTCTCGCCGTCCACGGGGAAGTCGACGCGGGCGCCCTCGGAGCGGCCGATCCAGTTGCGCTGCTGCAGCTTGATGGCCTCGGGCCAGTCCAGGGCGTCCAGGTCCGACAGCAGCCGGTCGGCGTAGGCGGTGATGCGCATGTTCCACTGGCGCAGCTTCGCCTTGAAGACCGGGAAGTTGCCGCGTTCGGAGCGGCCGTCGGCGGTGACCTCCTCGTTGGCCAGTACGGTGCCCAGCCCGGGGCACCAGTTGACCGGCGCGTCGGAGGCGTAGGCCAGCCGGAAGCCGCCCAGGACGTCGGCGCGCTCGGGCCCGCTCAGCTCGCTCCACGCGCGCGTGTGGCCCGGTACGGGGCGCTCACCGGACTCGAACCCGGCGATCAGCTCGGCGATGGGCCGGGCCCGGCCGGCCTCGTCGTCGTACCAGGAGTTGAAGATCTGCAGGAAGATCCACTGGGTCCACTTGTAGTAGTCCGGGTCGATCGTGGCGAACGACCGGCGCCGGTCGTGGCCCAGGCCCAGCCGGCGCAGCTGGGCCTTCATGTTCTCGATGTTGGCCTCGGTGGACACGCGCGGGTGCGTGCCGGTCTGCACGGCGTACTGTTCGGCGGGCAGGCCGAAGGCGTCGAAGCCCAGGGTGTGCAGGACGTTGTGGCCGGTCATGCGCTGGAACCGGGCGGAGACGTCGGTGGCGATGTACCCCAGGGGGTGGCCGACGTGCAGTCCCGCACCCGACGGGTAGGGGAACATGTCCATGATGAACTTCTTGGGCCGGGCCACCGTCTCCGGGTTGCCCGCCAGGTCGCCGCTCGGATTGGGTGCGTCGTACGTGCCCTCGGCGTCCCAGAAGTCCTGCCAGCGTGCCTCGATCTCGGCCGCCAGGGCGGCCGTGTAGCGGTGCGGCGCGGCCACTTCGGGGGTGGCCGCGGGGTTCGTCTCGCTCATGGTCCTCAAAGCTCCATCGATCGTCTGCGCCCACGGCTGCTGCGACATTCGGAAATGAAAAATCCCCTCGCACAGGAGGGGACGCCGCGCCGGTTCCGGCCACTCGGTTCACTCTTCGACCGTGGCCGGGACTGATCAGCGCGGCTCGCTCAGCAGAAGGCGTACGGCACGCATGGCGCCAGGGTACCGCAGGCCCGGAGCGCGCCGCGACGCACTGCGCCCCGCCGCGGCGGGCCACCCTCCCTGAATTCCGGTCAAGGGTTACTTCGCGTAACGACCCCTAAGGGGCATCACGGCAGCCCGATCGTCTTTTGATAACAGCGCAATAACTCAAACCTCGTATCTCCCCGGTACGGCGAGGTTTAGAGTGCGGCGCGGGACCGCTTCTCCCGAACGTTCGGAGTTCCCCCATGACCCCTCGTCCAGACAGCAGCCCGCCTCCCGCTCAGGGTCGGTCGGCTGCCGGTCGGCCGTACCCGCATTCCGTCGTGCTCCTTCCCGCGCTCTCCGTCCTGACACGGGGAGGCAGGGCGTGAGGCCGGACGACAGCACGGCGGACGACTGGTTCGCCGAGTTCCTCAACTTCGGCGTGGGCGTCCTGTCGCTCGTCTGCCTGAGCTGCTCGGTGATCTGGGGACTCGTGGCCCAGGACCGGGTCCTGCTGGGTCCGCGCCAGCGCATCCTGGCGCAGGCGGTGCACCGGACGACCGCGGTCGCCTCGATCGCCTTCCTGCTGGTGCACATCGGCATCAAGTTGGCCCTGGACCACACCACCTGGATCGCCGCGGTGATCCCGTTCGGTCTGGCCCTCACCGACGACGAGGCCGCCCTCGGCAGGTCCTTCCTGATCGGCCTGGGCACCCTCGCCGGAATACTGATGATCTTCGTCGGCGTCACCGGCGTCCTGCGCAACCGCTTCGCCTCACCGGCCCCCGTCGCGGCCCGCTGGCGCGCCATGCACATGCTGGCCTACCCGGCCTGGTGCGCGGCGCTCGTGCACGGGCTCTACGCGGGTCGAGCGGCGAAGCCGGTCTTCCTGGTCCTCTACGGCCTGTCCCTGCTCGGCGTCATGGCGGCCCTCGCCCTGCGCGCCTCCCCGCCGCGGGTCAAGCGCAAGGTCGCCGACCGGGTCACCGCCCTGCTCGGCACCGCCGAGCAGCAGGGCCGCGACAGGCTGGACGAGAGCCGGGCCCGCGCCGCCGAGGTGTCGCGTCCCGGGTACGAGGGCGGCGGCGGACGGGGCTCCCGGTCCCGTTCCGAGGGTGGCGGCCGGGACTCCCGGCCCCGTTCCGAGCGTCCCGAACCGGCCTTCGGGCCGCTGTACGAGACCGCCGAACGCCTCGCACCGCCGGCCCCGGACCCGGCGAACGGCTTCGCGGCCGCCTACCGCGCGGTCTCCGCCCCGTCACAGCCGCAGCAGCCCCTCCGGGCCGACCAAACCGCCCGCATCGAACTGCCCCTGGACATGCAGCCCACCCAGGCGGTCCCCACCGTGGACGGCCCCTCCAGCACCTCGGGCAGTTGGCCCGTCCCCTCCCCGCCACCGGTCGGCGAGGCCCCGCCGTCGGCCTACGACCCGCTCCAGGACACCGGATACAACATCCCGACCTACGACAATTCGGCCGCCTCCGGGTACGGCTCGAGTGATGTGTACGACACCGGTGAGTCGAACAGCCTCTACACCACGTACAACCCGAGTGACACGTACAACAGCGGTCCCGCCACTGATCCATCTCCCGGTGCGTCGTACGACTTCGACGCACCGGGATCGGGCGAACCTTGGAACACGCCTTCCGGAGGCTTCAAGTGAACGAGGCTCTGCCCGACGTACCCGAAGTCCGCGTCGTCGGGCTTCCCCAGCTCACGTCGGGCTTCGACCTTGTCGAGCGGCTCGATCTGCCCATGCACCTCAAGGTGCACGGGCCGCTCGAGCCCATGGGCGGCGAACAGCTCGCCCGACTCGCTGAACGCATCAACCTCAGGGGACGCGGCGGCGCCGGCTTCCCCTTCCACAAGAAGCTGCGTTCGGTCGCCGAGACGGCGATCAAACGCGGCGTCCGGCCGGTCGTCGTCGTCAACGGCAGCGAGGACGAACCGGCCTGCCGCAAGGACACGGTGATGATCAACCGTGCCCCGCACCTCATCCTGGACGGCGCGCTGCTGTGCGCCGAGGCCATGGGGGCCCGCACGCTCGTGGTGGGGGTCACCCGGGAGTCCACCAAGCGCTCCATGGAGGCCGCGCTCGCCGAACGCGGCCTGAACAACGGGCGCCGGTCCGCGCTGCGCGCCCGCGTGCAGCTCAACCCGGTGCGCATGGTCACGGGCGCCGCGGCCTCGCTGATCCGCTCCATCGACGGTGGCCCCGCGGTCCCGCCGGGCCGCAAGGTCAGCGCCTCGAAGAGCGGCGTGGGCGGCGCACCCACCCTGCTCTCCAACGCCGAGACCTTCGCGCAGCTCGCCATCGCCGCCCGCATCGGCCCGGAGCGCTACTGCAACACCGGTCTGTACGACGAGCCGGGCACCGTCCTGCTCACGGTCTCCGGGGCGGTCGCCCGCCCCATGGTGATCGAGGTCCCGACGGGTGTGCCGCTGCGCTACGTCCTGCAGCTCGCCGGTGCTCCGCCGATGCCGCAGGGCGTGCTCACCGGCGGCTACCACGGCAAGTGGATCGACGCGGCGACCGTCAACGAGGCGATCGTCTCCCGCAACTCCCTGGACGCGGTGGGCGGCGCGCTCGGCGCGGGCGCGATCCTGCCGATCGGTCAGGACACCTGTCCGCTGGGTGAGTCCCTGATGGTGGCGAAGTGGCTGGCCGAGGAGAGCGCCGGCCAGTGCGGCCCCTGCTACCTGGGGCTGCCGGCCGCCGCACGCGGCCTGGAGGACATCCTCAACGGGGGTGGCCCGGCCGCTCTGGAGGCGGTCAAGCAGGTCGCCAGGAACGTGAAGCGGCGGGGCGCGTGTTCGCACCCGGACGGCTCCGCGATGTTTCTGGAATCGACCGTCAAGGCGTTCGCCGACGACCTCGCCGCCCATGTCCTGGGCAACGGCTGCGGGCGCCCCGTGGAAGGCGTGCTGCCGCTCTTCGAGGGAGGCAGGGCCCCTACCGGCATCCCGGGCGGCGGCGGGGAGGAGAACGGCCCCAGCCGCCAGAAGATCTTCGTCGACTGGACGCTGTGCCGGGGACACGGCCTGTGCGCGGACATCCTTCCGGAGGTCTTCCAGCTCGGCGCGGACGGCTTCCCGACCGTCGCCCAGGCCCAGGTGCCGCGCCACGCGGAGGCCAAGGCGATGCGCGCGGTGCGCCGCTGCCCGGCGCTGGCCCTGCGCGTCGAGGAGGGGGCGCAGTCCAAGGCGCCCTCCCGCAATCTGCCGGTCCTCTCCCAGGGCCGCGGCCGGCGCGCGCTGGGCCGCTGACACCGCTTCGTGCGGGCCGCCCTCCGGGTGGCCCGCACGAACCACGCAGCCGCACGCCCGACCACACGCAGAGGGCGGACCATCCGATCGGATGATCCGCCCTCTACTGCTGTGGAGCTAAGGAGAATTGAACTCCTGACCTCCTGCATGCCATGCAGGCGCTCTACCAACTGAGCTATAGCCCCAGGTCACATCCCGCCCGGTTGCCCCGGCGGCGACGCCAACATTACACGGTCCTCCGGGCCTCACACCACATCGATTCCGTTCCGCCCGGTTCTGCCCGCATTGTCACGCGGTGACGAACGAATAGAAACGCTTGAGCGTGCAGTGTTCCTCGAGGAGCCGGCCGTAGATCGGTTCGCCTTCGAGCTCGCGGTACGTCTCGATCGGGTCGCCTTTTATGATCAGCGCCTGCGCGCACTCCGCGCACCAGTACTGGTAGTCGGGATTGACCGGCTCCATGTCCCGCACGATCGGAGTCCCGCTGCCGCACCAGTCGCACCTTCGCCTGTGTGCACCCATCACTCAGCTCCGGCTGCGGCCGCGGGCCGTACACGCGGAGCAACGGAAGCGGGCAGAGGTCCGTCGTGTCAACACCCCGCCGAAGAGGCGGTCGACCTCCCCGTGGATGCTCGCAGGCATCAACAACTCCCTCCCGTCGGGCCGCGCCCCCTTCCGGTCGTTTGATTCTGCCACGACCGGACCAGTACGGTCAGCGACGCCGGGGTACCGTTCGGGACACGGCCTGGCCGCCTCGTGGAGGTATACGTCCGCCGGCCGCCTCCTGCTCAACCGGGAACAACGAAAAACCCGCCCTCGCGGTGAGGACGGGATCTTCGTCATGTGACGTGTGGAGCTAAGGAGAATTGAACTCCTGACCTCCTGCATGCCATGCAGGCGCTCTACCAACTGAGCTATAGCCCCGAGTGTTCTTCCCGCTCGGCGGGCGAACAAGAAGAACTTTAGCCTGCGGCCTGCCGGAAAGTGAAATCCGGCCCCGGACCGGGCCCCGGGCCGCGACCGGGGGTCAGTCGTCGTCGCCGAGCACCGGTTCCGGCAGGGTGCCGGCGTTGTGCTCGAGCAGCCGCCAGCCACGGGCGCCCTCGCCGAGGACGGACCAGCAGCAGTTGGTGAGCCCTCCGAGGCTCTCCCAGCTGCGCGGGTCGAGCCCGATCAGCCGGCCGATGGTGGTGCGGATCGTGCCGCCGTGGCTGACCACCACGAGTGTGCCGTCGTCCGGGAGTTTGTCGAGGTGCCGGAGCACCACCGGAGCGGCGCGGTCGGCGACCTCGGTCTCCAGTTCGCCCCCGCCCCTGCGCACCGGCTCACCGCGCTTCCAGGCGGTGTACTCGTCACCGTACCTGGCGATGATCTCGTCGTGCGTCAGGCCCTGCCAGACGCCCGCGTAGGTCTCCCGCAGGGCCTCGTCGTGGACCGGCTCCAGACCGGTGAGCGCGGCGAGTTCCGCGGCGGTGTGCGCGGCCCGCTTCAGGTCGGAGGCGATGATCGCGTCGGGCTTGAGGCCGGCCAGGAGGCGGGCGGCCCGGCGGGCCTGGGCGACGCCGATACCGGTCAGTTCCACGTCGGTGCTGCCCTGGAAGCGGCGCTCCACGTTCCAGGAGGTCTGGCCGTGCCGCCACAGGATGACGCGGCGGCCCCGGCCTCCGCCGGGACCGGACACCTCACCGGTGGGGCTCACCGCCACCCACCACCCGGCTCCGCGGCCTCTTCGGCCTCCTTCTGCCGGGCGTGCTCGGCGGCCTTGCCGCGGGTGGCCACGGCGTCCTCGGGCAGCTCCAGCTCGGGGCAGTCCTTCCACAGCCGCTCGAGGGCGTAGAAGACGCGCTCCTCGCTGTGCTGGACGTGGACGACGATGTCGACGTAGTCGAGCAGCACCCAGCGGGCCTCGCGGTCGCCCTCGCGGCGGACCGGCTTGGCGTCGAGCTCCTTGCTGAGCCGCTCCTCGATCTCGTCGACGATCGACTTGACCTGACGGTCGTTGGGCGCGGAGGCCAGCAGGAAGGCGTCGGTGATGGACAGCACGTCACTGACGTCGTAGGCGACGATGTCGTGCGCGAGCTTGTCGGCCGCGGCCTGGGCGGCGGCCTGGACGAGCTCGATGGAACGGTCGGTTGCGGTCACTACAAGGCTTTCGCTCGGCGGTCGTTTGCCTTCAAGGGTCTCACGGACCGCCGGGCGCGCCCCACGCCTTCCGGAGCGCCCCCGGCCGGGGCGCCCCGTGCGGGGTGTCCCGGCCGGTGTTGCGCCGCGGTCCGGTCAGGTGCCCGGCTCGTAGTCCTGGCCCAGGACCACCGACACCCTGGCGTTCCCGGAGACCTCGCCCCGGGTGACGGATCCGGGGGGCAGTCCGAGGGTCTTGGCGACCTCGGAGGCGTTCTCCTTGTCGGCGTCGTCCGCGTAGACCACCTCGGAGGACGCCGCCGCAGTGGCCGTACCGCCCTTCAGGAAGGTGAAGCCGCCGTTGAGGAGGACCACCCGGGCCTTCTCGGTGTTGTCCTCGACGCCGGTGGCGTTGCGCACCGAGACGCTGACGGCGGCGTCCTTGTCGGGGCTCTTCGCGGTGCCGCCGAGCACCTCCCCGACCACGCTGTCGCCCGTCTCCGGCGTGAGTGTGCCGTCCTCCTCGACCGGCAGCAGCGCGGTGCTGTGGTCCCCGCCCTTGGCCAGGTCGGCGAGCCGGGCGAGGAAGGAGCCGAGGTCCTTGTCGGTCAGGGGCGGCTCGATGATCTGCCCCAGGGTCTGGATGGTGGTCGTCGCGGCGCCCGCGTCGGACGTCATCTTCCGCAGTACGCCCTGCATGACCTGTCCGAACCGCTCCAGCTGGGCGTTCTGCGCCTCGCCGGAGGCGCGGTGGGTGGCGTAGGCGACGGCCATCTTCCCGGTGAGGGTCTGGCTCTTCCCCTTCTTGACGAGGGGGGCCTCGCCCTTCTTCCCGGCGTCCGGGTCGGGCACGTCGGCGTCGGTGTCGATGTCGATGTTGCCGACCAGGTCGACGAGGTTCTGCAGGTAGGGCGTGTCCAGCCGCCAGGTGCCCTCGATGTCGGTGCCGAGGAGCGTCTCGAGGGCGCTCCGGGTACCGCCGGAGCCGTCGTCCTCGACCGACTTGGCGAGCGTGGTGGTGGTGCCGTCGTCGGCGGAGAGGGCGAGGGAGTTGGGCAGCAGGACGGTGCTGCCCTGCTTGGTGGTGGTGTTGTCGACGAGCAGGGCGGTGGCGGTGCCGCCCTCCTTGGTGTCGTGCAGGTGGACGACGATGACGTCCCGCTTCTGGGCGCCCGCGGCCGTCGTGGTGCCCGTGCCGGCGCCGGAGCCGGACAGGCCGGGGAGCTTCCCGGCGTACCAGAGGTAGCCGACGCCGCCGCCGGCGACCAGGGCGAGGACCACGACCAGGGCGACGATCCGGCTGCGGGCGCGGCGCTTGGCCTCCTCGCGGCGCTCGGTGCGGTTCTCGGTGAACTGCAGCCAGTCGATGACGTCCTCGGAGTCGTCGTCCGGTTCCTCGACGAAGGCGAACTGCTCGGTGCGGTAATCCCGTTCGGGCGCCTCGGAGTCGGTGGCCGGGTGGTCCTCGCGGTCGTCGTGGCCGTGGGGGCCGGTCGTGCCGTCGGCCGGGCCGGGCTGCTGCGGGATGTGCGCGGTCTGCCCGGCGGCCCGGGGCTGCTGCCCGGTGCCGCCCTGCGCGGTCTGCCCGTGGGAGTCGCCGGGGGAGGCGCCGTACGAGTCGCCGTGGGAGTCGTACGGGGTGGCCGTCCCGGCGCCCCGGGAGGTGTCGTAGCCGCCCTGGGGCCCGTAGGGGTCGTAGGAGGGCGTCTGCGGCTGCTGTCCGGTACCCGTCCCGGCCCCGTAGGGGTCGTACGGCTGCGGGACCTGCTGCGGGCCGCCGGTGGCGTACGGGTCGTAGCCGTAACCGCCGCCGTAGCCCTGCTGCTGCCCGTAGCCCTGCCCGTACTGGTCCTGCCCGTACTGGTCCTGCTGACGGTACGGGTCGTACGGCTGCTGCGGGGCCTCCTGCGTGGGCCGGCCCGGTGCCTGGGTGCCGGCCTGGCGGTAGACGGGCCGGCCGTACTCGTCGTAGCCCACGAGCCCGTACGGGTCGTCCCCTGCGTCGCCGTGTCCCGCGTCGTATCGGTCGTTCACCGGTGCCCCTCTTCGCTCACTCGCCGCGGTACAGCTCGCGCTTGGCGATGTAGCGCACGACCCCGTCCGGCACCAGGTACCAGACGGGATCTCCCTTGGCGACTCTCGCACGGCAGTCCGTCGAGGAAATGGCCAGGGCGGGAACCTCGACGAGCGAGACGCCCCCCTCGGGCAGGCCCGCGTCGGTCAGATGATGGCCGGGCCTGGTGACGCCCACGAAGTGCGCCAGGGAGAACAGTTCCTCGCTGTCCCGCCAGGTGAGGATCTGCGCGAGGGCGTCGGCGCCGGTGATGAAGAACAGGTCCGTGTCGGGGTTGAGCGCGCGCAGGTCGCGCAGGGTGTCCACGGTGTAGGTGGGCCCACCGCGGTCGATGTCGATCCGGCTCACCGAGAACTGCGGGTTCTCGACGGTCGCGACGACCGTCATCAGGTAGCGGTCCTCGGCCGCGGAGACCACCCGGTGGCTCTTCTGCCACGGCTGCCCGGTGGGGACGAAGACCACCTCGTCGAGGTGGAACCGCGCGGCGACCTCGCTGGCCGCCACCAGGTGCCCGTGGTGGATCGGGTCGAAGGTGCCGCCCATGACGCCGAGGCGCCGCTTGCCCGGCCACGGCAGGACGCCGCCCGGTCCGTCGGCCCGGCCCGGCACCGGACGGCGCTCGGGGCTGCTCGTCGGCCGTCCGGCCGTGTCCTCGACTCCGGCCCCGGCCGTGGCCGCGGCCGGCTCCCCGGCCGCGCCCCTCGCCGGACCGGTAGGCATGTCCTGCTCTCCCATGCGAGCAGACCCTACCGGCCCTTTCTGAACGGTCCGGCCGCCAGGTACACCTCCGGCCACACCCCCAACAGGCCCCGGGGGTCTACCGGTCGCGGTTGAAGCGGGTCGTGACCCACAGCAGGAGGAGCAGGGCGGCCAGGACGCAGGCGCCCACGAAGTAGGGGTTGAGGCTCTCGTGGTTGCCACTGTGCTCTCCGCCCTCGGCGGCGAGGGTGACCAACTGGGCAGCGGTGCTGGGGAAGCTCATCTTCGGCAGTACCTATCGCGTGTGGGCGGGACAAAGACGTCGGCTCATCGTATGCGGGCGCCTTCCCCCCGATCACTCCGACTCCGCCGTCGCGGGTCCCGGCCCCGTCCGCCCCGGCCGCCCCGGGCGCCGGGGGCCGGCCGGCGCGGGCACCCACCCGCGGGGCGGGGGGGGCA
>NZ_JAPJDM010000013.1:0-101399 GCF_026242095.1 Streptomyces sp. NEAU-W12 | reverse complement strand
CCCGCGGCGGGGGCCCCCGCCCCGCCCCCCCGGGCCCGCGGGGGCCCCGGGGCCCGGCCGGCTCAGGCAACCATCCGGCGGTCCTGGTCGTCCTTCCCGGGGAGCCGGGCGGCTCGGTGACCGTGCTCCACGCGCGGCCTCCCGGCCGTGCCGCTCTTGCGCTCCACCGGTCTGCCGGTCCACGCCTTCTCCGCCTAGGCTGGGCTTCGCCCGGGGCGGGTGAAGGAACGAACAGAGGACCGCCGAGGGACCGTACTGGCAACCGCGCAGGTCGCAAGGGACCGCGAAGGTCACACAGACGCACATGGGGGACACATGTCCGACGGCCATCAGCACAACGGGCACGAGAAGGTGCCGAGCAGGCAGCGCAGGCGCTTCCCCGGAATCTCCTCGCGTGCGTACGAACACCCCGCCGACCGCTCCGCCCTGGTGGCGCTGCGCAAGCTGACCGGTTTCGACACGGTCTTCAAGGCCCTGAGCGGTCTGCTGCCCGAGCGCAGCCTGCGGCTGCTCTTCCTGTCCGACTCGGTGCGCGTCTCGGAACGCCAGTTCGCGCACCTCAACGTCATGCTGCGGGACGCCTGCTACATCCTGGACCTGGAGAAGGTCCCGCCGATGTACGTGAACCAGGACCCGACGCCGAACGCGATGTGCATCGGCCTGGACGAGCCGATCATCGTGGTCACCACGGGTCTGGTCGAGCTGCTCGACGAGGAGGAGATGCGGGCCGTCGTCGGGCACGAGGTCGGGCACGCGCTGTCCGGGCACTCGGTGTACCGGACCATCCTGCTGTTCCTGACGTCCCTCGCGGTGCGGGTGGCGTGGATCCCGCTGGGCAGCGTCGCGGTCATGGCGATCGTGACGGCGCTGCGCGAGTGGTTCCGCAAGTCGGAGCTGTCCGCGGACCGGGCGGGGCTGCTGGTCGGTCAGGACCTCCAGGCCTCGATGCGCGGTCTGATGAAGATCGCCGGTGGCAACCACCTGCACGAGATGAACGTCGACGCGTTCCTGGAGCAGGCCGAGGAGTACGACGCCGGGGGCGACCTGCGCGACTCCGTGCTGAAGATCCTCAACGTGCTGCCCCGCTCCCACCCGTTCACCACCGTGCGGGCCGCAGAGCTGAAGAAGTGGGCGGAGAGCCGCGACCACCAGCGGGTCATGGACGGCCACTACCCGCGCCGCGACGAGGACAAGGACACCTCGGTACGGGACTCCTGGCGCGACTCCGCGACCAGTTATGCCGGTGACGTGAAGAACTCCAGGGACCCGCTGATGAAGCTGGTCAGCGACATCGCGGGCGGCGCCGGGGACCTGGGCGGCCGGGTCCGTCGCGGCTTCGGCGGCTTCACGTCCCCGGGCCCGAAGCCCGCGCAGGGCCCGGACGGGTCCCGGGGAACCGAGGGCGGCCCGCAGGAGCCGGGTACCTCGTCGGGCCCGGACACCGGGGACGACCGGCCGCCGCGCGACGGTTCCTGAGGCACGGGCACCACGGACCTCCGCGTCCGGACGTCACACCGTGGGCCGGGCCCCCGACGCCAGCGAGCCGCACAGGGCCCGGGGGCCGCCCGTGGCGTACGGGTCGGTGCCGGCGGGGCCGCCCTCCTTGGCCGTGCCGCCCGCCAGCAGGGGGCGCAGATGGCCCGCGGAGTCCTCGGCGCAGGACAGCGGGCCGGCCTGGACGTGGGAGGCGACGAGCTGTGCCTGGTGCAGGCGCAGGTCCTCGCGGTCGAAGCGGAAGTGCAGCTCGCGCCGGACGGTGAAGAGCGACACCCGGGCCCCCGGGTCCGCGCCGGCCGGCCGCAGCGCGTACACCGAGGTGTGGTCCGCGGTGACCTCGAGGATGCCGGAGTCGGCCTCGGACGCCCGCAGGGTGCCCTGGACCCGGATCCTGCGGTCGGCCAGCTCCGCGCGGGAGGGGTCGAAGCGGACGAGCCATCCGGTGGGCGAGTGCCGTCCGTCGGGGGCCGGCCGCCTGAAGCTCCGGTCGAACTGGTCCTGCTGGTCGGCGTCGAGCAGGACGCGTACGGCGCGGGTCTCCCCTCCGGTCAGCACCTCGGGGTCGAGCGCGGACCGGACGATGTAGTCCTTCGCGGTGAGCAGCGCCGTCACGACCTGTCCGTCCGAGAAGTGCGCGGTGTTCCGGGACGCCGGGAGCGTCACTCCCTCGGCGCCGATGCGGAACTGCGCCGCCGGACTACTGTCGTACAGACGTTCGGGATCGGTGGTGCCGGGCACCTTGCCCTCGGGAGCGAGCGGGATCACGGTCATGCGCAGCGGCTCGGCGGCCGCCCAGACCGCGGGCGTCCGGTAGGGATGCCGTACGCCCATGTAGACGGCGGTGCCGAAGGCCACGGCGATCAGCACCACGAGGACCAGCACCTGCCGGGACAGGCCCCGGCGCCGGGGCGGCCGGCGGCGTACGGCGGGGGTGTGGTCGGTGATGCGCTCCTGGGCGGAGAACTCCTGGAGGCGGGCAGCACGGACGAAGGTCTCGTCGAAGACGACGGACCGGTACTCGTCCTCGCCGCCTCCGGGGGTCCCCTCGGGTGGCCCTCCGGGCGGGTCCGCAGGCCCTGTCATATCTTCAGAGTAGGTCGCGGTGGGCTCGCGCAAACGCCCTGGCGTGCGTCAGGTCGTGACGGGGTCCCGCCCCGGCCGGTGCCCTGGGCGGGACCTGCCGTCGGGCCTGCCGTCACACCTGCCGGTGACCGGTCAGGGGGTGCTCGGGATCACCGGGACGTCCGGCTGGGAGTAGTCGGCGGAGGCGGACGGAGCCGCGCCCCCGCCGCCCTGTTCCAGGCCGGTCGAGGCGGGCGGTGACACCGGGTCCCGCCGGTTGTCGGCGGAGGACCCCCGGTAGACGGCCGAGAAGGCGAGCGCGACCGTGCCGATGCCCATGACGAGGGCGAGCACCCAGGCGACCGGGCGGTGCCAGCGGACCGGTCTGCCGTAGGGCCGCCCGGTGAAGCCGCGGCCCTCCCCGGGGGTGCCGGTCCCGTCGTCCGGGTCGCCGGAGTCGTCGCTCCGGCGGCGGTCGTACCGCCCCCGGCCCCCGTCGTCGTACCGCTCGGTCTTCGGGCGGGCACGGTGGGCCTCGGCCTCCGAGGCCTCTGCTCTGGCCCGGGCGGCGGCAAGGAGGCGTTCGACGGCGGTCGGCTCGTGGACCACGGCCGCGCCGATGAAGGCCTCGTCGAACACCACGGAGTCGAACTCTTCGTCCGACACTCCGCGGTCGTGGTCGTCGTCGGGCTCCCCGCCGTCAGGGAACGGCGTGCCCCCCACGTCCTCCGGCACCTCTCCAGAGTAGACCCGGGGGGTCAATTTGGTCAGACGGTACGGATATTCGTCCCGCTGCCCCGGAGCCCGGGGCGGCGGGCCGACGGGGTCAGCGGCGGACGTGTCCGTCGCCGGTGACGATGTACTTGGTGCTGGTCAGCTCCGGCAGCCCCATCGGCCCCCGGGCGTGCAGCTTCTGGGTGGAGATGCCGATCTCCGCGCCGAAGCCGAACTGGCCGCCGTCGGTGAACCGGGTCGAGGCGTTGACGGCGACGGTGGTGGAGTCCACCAGCTGGGTGAACCGGCGGGCCGCCGGCTGCGAGGTGGTGACGATGGCCTCGGTGTGGCCGGAGCTCCACAGCCGGATGTGCTCCACGGCCCGGTCGAGCGAGTCGACGACGGCCGCGGCGATGTCGAGGGAGAGGTACTCGGTCTCCCAGTCCTCCGTGGTGGCCTCCACGACCGTCGCCGCGGAGTCCTTGGCGTACGCCATCACCCGTTCGTCGGCGTGCACGGTGACCCCGGCCCCGGCCAGGGCGTCCAGGGCGCGCGGCAGGAACGCGGGAGCGATGTCCTGGTGGACCAGGAGGGTCTCGGCGGCGTTGCAGACGCCGACCCGCTGGGCCTTGGAGTTGATCAGGATCTCCACGGCGGTGTCGAGGTCGGCGTGGGCGTCGACGTAGACGTGGCAGTTGCCGGTGCCGGTCTCGATGACCGGGACGACCGACTCCTGGACGACCGTGTTGATCAGGGAGGCGCCACCGCGCGGGATGAGGACGTCGACCAGGCCGCGGGCGCGCATCAGGTCGCGCACGCTGTCCCTGCCCTCGCCGGGCACCATCTGCACGGCGTCGGCGGGCAGCCCGGCGCCGCCCACGGCGTCGCGCACCACCCTGACCAGCGCGGTGTTCGACCGGTACGCGGAGGACGAGCCGCGCAGCAGGACCGCGTTGCCGGACTTCAGGCACAGGGCGGCGGCGTCGACCGTGACGTTGGGGCGGCCCTCGTAGATGATCCCGACGACGCCGAGCGGCACCCGGACCTGCCGGAGGTCGATGCCGTTGGGCAGGGTGGAGCCGCGGACGACCTCGCCGACCGGGTCGGGCAGCGCGGCCACGTCCCGCACGTCGGAGGCGATCGCGCGCACCCGCTCCGGGGTGAGGGTGAGCCGGTCGATCATGCCCTCGCCGATGCCGGCCTCGCGCGCCTTGGCGACGTCCTGGGCGTTGGCCTCGACGATCTCGCCCGCCCGGACCTCCAGCGCGTCCGCGACGGCGAGCAGCGCGTCGTCCTTCGCCGCGCGCGGCAGCGGCGCGAGGGTGGCGGCGGCCCCCCTGGCCCGGTAGGCGGCCTGGTCGACCGGGGACATCGAGTCGTACGGCGAAAGCGTGGTCATGAGGGAAGGGTAGTGCGGCCGGGGGGCCGGACCACCGTCGTCCCGAACCCCGAGACACGGGGCCCGTCGCCGCCGGCGCAGGGGCCCGTCGCCTCGCGGAGGGCCGGACCGGCCCCTCGTGTCAGAACGGGTGCACCCCCACCGGCGTCGCCGGCGCCGGTCCGTAGCCCGCGGCGATGCGCTGGTGGTAGGTGGCCCGGTCGATGACCTCCAGGCCGACGATCTCCCAGGGCGGCAGTCCCGCGGTCTGCCGGTGCTCGCCCCACAGCCGCAGCGCCACGGCGGCGGCGTCGTGCAGGTCGCGGGCCTCCTCCCAGTAGCGGATCTCCGCGTGGTCCTCGGCATAGCGGCTGGTCAGCAGGAAGGGGTGGTCGTGGGCGAGCTGTTCCAGGGCGCGGCGGACCTCGGCGATCGGGGCCCGGCCGCCGGAGACGCTGAGGGTGACGTGCCACAGGCGCGGGAGGTCGTGGGGCTCGCCGACCAGGCACCGGTCGCCCGCCGCGACGCTGGTCAGGGCGCGTTCCTCACCGGCCGCGCGGGAGCCGACACCACCGCGGGACGTCGTCGTCCCAGGGCGCACTCGTCTCACGACGGCCTCCTTCACGCACAGGCCGGCCCCGGTGGCCGGGCGGATGTGTCCCTGGGACAAAGTTGAGCAGGCCGCCGGGCGTCGTGGGGCGGTTTCACGGAACGTCCACCACGGGGAGACGGATGATCCGGCACGTTTACGGGTGCAGGACCACCAGATCGTCCCTGTGTACGACCTCGCGTTCGTACGCGGGACCGAGATCGCGGGCGAGGTCGCGGGTGGAGCGGCCGATCAGCCGGGGGATCTCCTTGGCGTCGAAGTTGACCAGGCCGCGGGCCACCGGCCGCCCCGCGCGGTCCCGCAGCTCGACCGGGTCGCCCGCGCCGAAATCGCCCTCGACACCCGCGATCCCGGCCGGCAGCAGCGACTTGCGGTGCTCCACGACCGCGCGCACCGCGCCGTCGTCGAGGGTGAGCGAGCCCTGCGGGGTGGACGCGTGCTGGAGCCAGAGCAGCCGGCCGGCGGAGCGCCGGCCGGTGGGGTGGAAGTAGGTACCGGTGTCCGCACCGGCGAGGGCGTCACCCGCGTGGACGGTGCTGGTCAGCACGACCGGGACGCCCGCGGCGGCGGCGATCCGGGCGGCCTCGACCTTGGTGGCCATGCCGCCGGTGCCGACGCCCGCCTTCCCGGCGCTGCCGATCTCGACGTGGGCGAGGTCCTCGGGGCCCCGCACCTGCGCGATCCGCACGGTGCCGGGCCGGGCGGGGTCGCCGTCGTACACGCCGTCCACGTCGGACAGCAGGACCAGCAGGTCGGCCTGGACCAGGTGGGCGACGAGGGCGGCGAGGCGGTCGTTGTCGCCGAAGCGGATCTCGTCGGTGGCGACGGTGTCGTTCTCGTTGACGACCGGGAAGGCGCCCATCGCGAGCAGCTTGTCGAGGGTGCGGGAGGCGTTGCGGTGGTGGGCGCGGCGGCTCATGTCGTCGGAGGTGAGCAGCACCTGGCCGGCGCGGACGCCGTAGCGGGCGAAGGAGGCGGTGTAGCGGGCCATCAGCAGGCCCTGGCCGACGCTGGCGGCGGCCTGCTGGCGGGCGAGGTCGCGCGGCCTCCGGGTGAGACCCAGCGGGGCGAGCCCGGCGGCGATGGCGCCGGAGGAGACGAGGACGAGTTCGCGCTCTCCCCCACTGCGGACTTTCGCGAGGACGTCGACGAGCGCGTCGACCCGGTCGGCGTCCAGTCCGCCCGCCGCGGTCGTCAGCGACGAGGACCCGACCTTGACGACGATCCTGCGGGCCTCGCCCACGGCCTGCCTTGCCCCTGCCACTGTGCCGCCCGTCCCCTCACGCCGTTCGGTCGCCTCGCCCGGCAATCTACGCGAAGCGGGGCGGGGCACGCCCGGCGGTCCAGCCTCCGGACACCCCGTCGTGACCGCTCCCTCACGGACCGCGCATGTGAAAAAGATTGCATTGGTTGCCTATAGAAATAAAAGCTTCCGGAAACATATTGTGAACTCCGTGTCACCCAACGCTTCTCGCATACAGCGCATCCTCCTCAGGTCGGGGAAGAGCCCCTACGACGTCTTCTCGGTCGAGGAAGCCCTCCACCGCGACGTCATCGCCAGCAACGCGGGCAACCTGATCTTCAGCGACGCCACGCACAAGATCCTCGAGACACCGCACACCACGGTGGTCTCCAACGGCATCCGGGCCGACGGGACTCCCGCGGGACGCATCAACGAGGAGTACGACGCCTTCGTCGTACCGCTCGCCAATGCCTTCCGGCCGTCCTTCGAACCGAGTCTGCGGCGGCTGACGCGGCTGATCAGCCAGTTGAAGATCCCGGTGGTCGTCGTCGGCATCGGCGCGCAGGCGGGTCTCGACTACGACCCGGCGCGGCTGAAGCCGATGGAGCCGTCGGTGCGCGAGTTCGTCTCCGCCGTGCTGGACCGCAGCGCCTCGATCGGTGTGCGCGGCGAGTTCACCGAGAAGTACCTGAACGACCTGGGCTTCAAGGACGTCGAGGTCATCGGCTGTCCCTCGCTGTTCATGTACGGCAAGGAACTCGGCGTACGGAAGCGTGCGCAGGAGCTGACCGCGGACTCCCGCATAGCGGTCAACGGTTCGCACAACGCGGTCCGCAACCAGGGCCTGGACCGGGTCATCACCCGCACCCACGCCCGCTACCCGAACCTGCGGTTCATAGGCCAGAACCTCAGCGACGCGATGCAGCTGCACTGGCGGGACCTGTCCGACCCGAACGGGAAGGTCACCGGGATGCCGACGCACCCCGAGCACCCGATGTACCGGGAGGGCAAGGCCCGCGTCTACATCGACCCGGTGACCTGGATCGACGACCTGCGGGACTTCGACTTCTCCTTCGGTTCCCGCATCCACGGCAACATCGCGGCGCTGCTGGCCGGTACGCCCGCCAACGTGCTGTGCTCGGACTCGCGCACGCTGGAGCTGTGCCGCTACTTCGAGATCCCGCACCACACCCTCGACAAGCTGCCCGAGGACATCGATCCGGCGCGGCTGTACGAGGAGACCGACCTCGGCGCGCTCACCGGCAACCACCAGGAGCGGTTCGAGCGGTTCACGTCGTTCCTCGACCGCAACGGGCTGGACAACACGTTCACGCACGGCGACGGTGGCGCGGCCCACGAGAAGAAGCTGCGCTCGCTGGACTTCCCCGACGGTGTCCGCCCGTGGACCGAGACCGACCCGGCCTCGCTCGTCGCGCGCTTCGGCTGGCTGCACACCCGGGTCAGTGAACTGGGCGCGGACAACGCCAGGCTGAAGAAGGAACTGGCCGCCGTCAAGGCGAAGAGCAAGTCCGCGGCCAAGACGGGGACCAAGACCGGCGCCGCGAAGACCACCGTGGTCGCCCCCGCCTCCGGCTCGGTGTACCGCAGGGCCCGCCGGGTCGTGGGCCGCCCGCTGCGACGCGCCCTCCAGGGCGGGCGCAGGTAGGGCCGGCCCTTCGGGGACCCCGGGTCCTCCCGGGGCCCCACAGCAGGCGGTCACTCCACACGTTGCGGACACGCGCGTGTCGTCCGGACGTCGGTACGCGTTAACCCGGACGTCCGTGTCTGCGACGTCCCCTGGAGTGACCGCGTGCCCCTGCCCCTGTGCCGATCCGGCCGGCCGTCCCGGTCCGGCCGGCTGTCCCGGTCCCGCCGCCGGCTCACGGCGGGCGTCCGCCGGCGCCGTGCCTCCTCCCGCCCGTCCGGCCGTCCGCTCGTCGCCAAGGTCCTGATGGCGGCCGTCCTGGCCGGTGCCTTCGCGGCGCAGGCGGCCGGGGCCCTGCTCCCCGACGTCCCGCTGCTGCTCGCCGCGACCGCCGTGTCCCTGGCGGTCGAGGGCGTGCTGTACCGGTGGCAGCCCGGCATGCTGTCGCTGCTGGCCAAGTCGCACGCGGACGTCACCGTCCGTCATGTACTGCGTGATCTGCTCCTGGTGGTGGGTCTGCTGCGGCTCGGGGAACACGGCCGGGAGCAGCAGTTCGCGTGGCCGGTCGCCGGTCTGCTCGCCTGCTACGCGCTGCACTGCGCGATCCAGGCGGTGTCCGTACTGGTCCGCCGCACCCGCACGCTGCCGGTGCTGACCCGGAACATCGACGCCTCGGCGCTGCGCCTGTCCCCCGCCCCGGCCGCACCGCTGCGCCGTCCCGGCCACCGGCTGCTGCTCCTCGGCCTGCCCACGACCGCCGGCCTGGCCACGGCGGCGGTGACCGGGGAGCCCCTGCCCGCGGCGGCCGGGACCGCGGTGTCGGTGGTACTCGCGGCGGCGGGGCTGGGCGTGCTGCTGGTGCGGTTGCTGCCCTCCCGGCGTCCGGCGGGCGAGCAGGAGGTGCTCGACTGGTTCGACGCCTGGCTGGCCGACTACCGGCCCACGGTGGGCCTGTACTTCTCCGGCGGGGCGTCCTCCGCCTATCAGGCCAACATGTGGCTGGAGACGATGAGCAGGCTCGAGGGGCGGCCTGTCGTCATCCTGCGCGAGCGGTTCATGGTGGCGCGGATCGCGGCGACCGACCTCCCCGTCGTGTGCCTGCCGAAGGTGTCCACCCTCATGCGGCTCGAGCACTCCACGCTGCGGGTCCTCATCCATCCGTCGAACTCCGGCAAGACCTCGCAGGTGCTGCGCATCCCCACGATCAAACACGCCTTCGTCAACCACGGCGAGAGCGACAAGCTGTCCTCCTGCAACCCGTACGCGAAGGCGTACGACGAGGTGTGGGTGGCCGGTCCGCAGGCGCGTGAGCGGTACGCGCGGGCGGCGGTGGGGGTGGAGGACAAGGACGTGGTGGAGATCGGCCGTCCCCAGCTGGACGCCGTACGCCCCCGGTCGGGCCCGCCGGCCGCCGATGCCCGCACCACTGTGCTGTACGCGCCGACCTGGGAGGGCTGGGACGGCCATCCGGGCAACACCTCGGTGGTCACGGCCGGGGAGAACCTGGTACGGGCGCTGCTCGCGGATCCGGCCGTGCGGCTGCTGTACAAGCCGCACCCGCTGACCGGCTCGGTGCAGCCGGCGGCGGGTGCCGCGGACCGGCGCATCCGGGAGCTGGTCCGGGCGGCGAACCGGGAACGGCCCTCGGCGTCCGCGCAACCCGCGCGGTCCGCCCCGGAGCTGGAGCGGCTCACGGCGGAGCTGGACCGGCTCACGGCGGCCGGGGTCCGGGAGGGAGCCGACCAGGTGGAGAGGATGCTGGCCCAGTCCGCTCCGCCGCCCGGACGGGCCGAGGCGGTGGCGAGGGCCACGGCGGCCTGGGAGGAGGCGTACTGGGCGTCGCTGCCGGTGGACGAGCACCAGATCGTCACGGGCGTGCGTCCCGCCCTGTACTCCTGCTTCAACGCCGCGGACCTGCTGATCAGCGATGTGTCCAGCGTCATCGGCGACTTCCTCGCCAGTGGCAAGCCGTACGCGGTGGCGAACACCAGCGGGCTGTCCGAGGAGGCCTTCCGCGCCGAGTTCCCGACGGTGGCGGCGGCGACCGTGCTGTCCCCCGACGCGAGCGGGGTGCCGGCGCTGCTGGAGACGGTCCGGCACCCGGAGAAGGACGGACTGGCGGACGCCCGAGCGGAGTTGAAACTGCGGTTGATGGGCCCCGACGAACCGGCGTCCCAGGAGCGCTGCAACGCGGCCCTGCGCGGCCTGTACGCGGCGGCCCTGCACCACGGGGCGCGCGGGGAACAGGCCGGGGCGCAGCGGCATCCGCGCCCCCGGCGGCTCACGGAGGACCTGCTGCCCGGTGTGCCGGGTCAGCCCGGTCTGCCGGGCCAGCGCCGGGATTCCGGTGCCGGCGCGGGCGCCGACGCCGAGGCGGCGGGACCCGTCACGCCGCCGTCGCGGTCGGGGCCTCCGGTGTGACCTTCTCCCCGGAGGCCAGCAGGCGGCGGGCCCGGCGGGCGGCGCGGCGCAGGACGGTGTTCGTGCCGCCCTCGCGGTAACCGGGGAAGGCGCGGGCCTCGCGGGGCGCGGCGAGGTAGACGGAGTCGGGGATGCCTGCCGCCCGGTCGCGGAAGTGCGGGTAGGCGAGGTAGACGCGTCGGCCCCGCCGCTCCAGCAGGGCCGGCGCCTGCTTCTTCGACGCCGTGAACTTCACCGCGTCGGTGAGGAGTCCGAGGTGCTGCTGAGCCACCAGGTGCATCCGCAGCCGTTCCTCGACCTTCAGGTGCCGGGCGACGCCCTCGGTCCAGTGGGCGTCCGTCAGCGGCTTCGCCAGCTCCAGTTTGTGCCGCCGCACCTGTGCGCTGTCCTTGAGGAACCGGGGGCCGAACTGCGGGAGCAGGGTGACGGTGAAGGGCCGCACCATCAGCCGGTCACGCTGCGGGCCCTCGGGGACGAGGTCGGCGATCAGGTGTGTCAGGAGGCGGGCGGAGTCGAACCGCAGGGTGTAACTCCCGCTCTTGGTCACGTGCTTGCCGTCGTCGCGGCCCACCAGGTAGTAGCAGGTGTGGTCGGCGACCACGGAGACGCCGTCCGCCCTGAGGTAGGCCTCCATGGTGAACAGCGCGTCCTCGCCGGTGCGGAGCGACTCGTCGAACCGTAAGCCGTGCCGGTCCAGCAGGGCGCGGCGGAACAGCTTCTGCGCGCTGAGGGTGAACATGATGTTGGAGGAGTGCACGTCGGTGCGCTCCACCGTGCGGCCCCACATCGACTTCGGGGCGCCGCGGTTGACGCCCTCGATCCGCCCCAGGACGACATCGGTGCCGGCCCGGTCCGCCATGGCGACCATCCGCTCGAGGGCCTCGGGGCCCAGCCGGTCGTCGGCGTCCAGGAAGAACACGTAGCGTCCGGCCGCCTTGTCCAGACCGACGTTGCGCGGGCCGCTGGGGCCGCCCGAGTTCGCCTGCCGGATCACCGTGACCCGCATGGGCGCACGGTCCGCGAACTCCTCCAGGTACTCCCCCGTGCCGTCCGTCGAGCCGTCGTCGACGGCGACGACCTCGACGCGCTCCGGGTCGACGGTCTGCGCCTCCACCGAGGCGAGGCACTCGACCAGGTACGGCATCGCCTCGTACGCCCCGATGACCACGGTGACATCAGGCTGCGCCACGGTCACGTTTCCTCCTCGTTACGGGATATTTCCCTTTGTATCGCCTCATTCTCTGCCTGTTAGATGTGTGTTCGAGGTAGAGGGTTGCCTCGCCCCACCCCACAAGTGGCCCACGCCACAACGGTGTTGAGAGAAACCGTCGGCGGGCGCGGACACGAAAGGGCTCGGCCCCCGAGGAGTTGGTCCTCGGGGGCCGAGCCCTGTCAGGTGTCCAGAGAGGGTTCCGGGTGTCCGGATCCGGTCAGTTCGCCCCGGCGCCGTCCGGCTCGCCGGTGACGGACGCCGGCTGTGCGGGCAGCGCGTCCGCCGGCTCCACGTCCGGGCCGCCGACCGTGACACGGGACTCCTGGCCGAGGTTGCGCGTCTCGGCCTTCCGGGCGAGCTGTGCGACCGCCGCGTTGAACTGGTCGATGGACGTCGGCTCGTCCGGTCCCAGCAGGTAGCGCTTGAGTTCGCCCCGCTCCCCGGCCAGGGGGTCGGCCTCCGGGCTGCGGACCGCCTCGAGCAGCTCGGCCAGCCCGGCCGCGTCGTTGGAGAGGATCACCGCGGCGCGCACCGCCGTGTTCTGCCGCTTGAACTCCTCCGCGCCCAGCCCGGCCGAGTCGGTGACCGCGTACGGCTTGCCGCTGGCGATGAAGTCGGAGACGACGCTGGAGATGTCGGAGACCATCGCGTCGGACACGTTGAAGCAGTCGTACAGGCGCGGCTCGGCGCCCGTGATGACGCGGTGCTCCCAGTCGGGGAAGGAGTTCCAGTAGGCGGTGTTCCACTCGGCGCGCAGCCGGGCGGTCTCCTCGTGCAGGGCCACGTCGATGACGCCGTCGCGGCTGACCTCGGCCTCGTCGCCCTTGTGGGCGGAGCCGGTCAGTTCGGCCAGCCGGGCCTCGACACGGGCCAGTTCGCCCCGCGCCCGGTCCTGTGCCGCCGTGTCGACGGTGAAACGGGGGTCGGCGGCGCGCTCGGCGGCGGCCCCCTCGATCAGCGCGGTGATCCGCTCGTGGGCGGCCTTGGCCTGCGCGCTGCGGGTGCCGGTGAAGGGGTGCGGCTTGTAGAGCACACGGACCGCGGGGTCGGCCGTGATCAGCCGCTTCACGATGTTCTCACCGGCCAGCAGCAGCGAGGTGTTGCCCGGGTTGTCGTCCCAGCCCTCCCAGGTGGGGGCGTACAGAACCGTCGGGCGGTGCCCCTTCGCGGAGCCCGTGGCCTGCCGGGTCTCGATGGGGGCCAGCTGCGGGCGGCCGACCTCGACGATGTCGTCGTCACGGACACCGACGTCGGCGATGGCGTAGCGGTCGCGGCCCGCGCGGCCGGCCGTCCACACCTCGTCGTAGACCTTGCTGAACGGGTTGACACTGGCGAGCTTGTCGCTGTCCCCGTGGCCGATGAAGACGTGCTTCATGGTGGGTACGCGCAGCAGGTGGATGTTCTTGCCGACGTTCGCCGCGTACAGCGCGACCCGCACCGTGGACAGGTCCAGGTTCATCAGGTGCACCCCTCCGGGCACGCAGACGACCGGGACCGTGGTGGGTGCCAGGTTGTTCAGTATGACCCGCTCGCGCAGGACGACCAGCGGCCGCGTGTCCAGCTGCTCCATGGTCTCCAGCCACATGTTGACCTGGTACGTGGAGTCCTTGGAGCCGGAGAAGTACAGCACGGTCTGCGGCCGGTACTCACGCAGCCAGTCGTCGACCGCCGCCAGGACCTGGTCGGCCTTCGGCGGTACCCGCCGGCCGCGTACGTAGGGCACCAGGACCAGCACGTACCCGAGGCCCAGGGCGACCGTGACGCCGATGCCGGCGAACCCGACGGCGGCCGTGTCGAGGGCCGCGGCGAGCAGAATGCCGCCGACCGCCGCCAGGTCGAGGTGGAGCATCTTCTCGGCGGCGCGGTTCATCAGCACGCGCGGCGGCGCGTCCGGGATCCGGACGCGGGACGCCAGGTCCACGTTGCGGGTGGCCACCGGCATGCGCCGGCGGTTGCGGATCAGCGTGGTCAGCGCGCCGTGCGGGGCCTGGAGGCCGTAGAACGCGATGAAGCAGGCGATCGCCCCGTAGTAGATCAGGTCGTCCGCGAGGGACAACCGGGCCAGCAGCAGGACCAGCAGCAGCTGCCGGATCAGGAAGCGGATCGACAGGCCCGCCCGCACCTTGCTGAGGCGGTTGACCAGGTAGCTGCCCCTGCGGTGCAGATAGTGGTCCGCCAGGTACGTCACGGCGGCCGCTGCCGCGAAGGCGGGGACGCTCGGGACGAGCGCGGCCAGCATGAGGCAGGGGAAGCCCAGCATCATGAGGGCCGCCGCGGCCAGCTCGGCCGCGCTGCCCACCCGGGCGACGCGAATAGCGGTGGATATCAACGGAGAAACCTGCTCTTGGAGGGTGAGTGCCGGTTTGTGCCTGGGGGTAATTCGTGAGCGACGGATTCAGGCCCCCGCGAGCACCCGCGCAGGAGCTGCGTGAACGGGAGGCCGCAGAGGCCTGAATTACCGGAGTCTATTTGCCGTCGATTATTACACGCCGTCCTGACGGTCCAGCACCGACGCCAGCGCCTGCTCGAAACCGCTGGCACGGGCGGCACCCGCCGTCGGGTCCTGCTGGCGCACGTCGATGACATGGCCGGTGAGCTCGGAGAGCAGCACGTCCAGGGAGGTGCGGGCCACCGCCTCGGAGGACAGCAGGCTGCCCGCAGGCTCCTGACCGAAAGCCTTGGTCCGCATCGGCGTGGCGGTGCGCTCCGGGTTGACGCAGTTGACGCGGACGCCCTCGCCGGCCCACTCGTCGGCCAGGGCCTGGGTGAGGTTGACCATCGCGGCCTTGGTCGAGGAGTAGAGGCTGTACTCGGCGCGCCCCCGGGTGTAGCTGCTGGAGGTGTAGAGCAGCAGCTGGCCCCTGCTCTCGGCGAGGTACTTGTACGCCGACCGTGCGATCTGCACGGGTGCCAGGTAGTTGACCTTCAGCGCCTCCTCGATGGTGGCGTTGTCGGTCTCGGCCAGCTTCCCGATGCGCAGCACACCGGCCGTGTTGACGACGTAGTCGATGCGGCCGGTCTCGGCGTACGCCTTGGACAGCGCGTCGTCGACCTCCTCCGGGTTCTCCACGTGGGTGCCGGTGGTGGAGCGGCCGAGCGCGTACACGGTGGCGCCGTAGGACTCGGCGAGCCCGCAGATGTCCTTGCCGATGCCGTACGAACCGCCGAAGACGACGACCGTCTTGCCGGTGAGCAGCTCGCGGTAGGCGTCCTCCCCCATCTGCTCGGGGGTGGCGGTGGAGGCGAGCTGGAACAGCTTGTCGGCGATGAAGACGTCGACCGGCTGGGTGACCTTCATGTTGTACTCGTCGCCCGCCACGACGTGGATCGGCACGTCGGGCAGGTACTTGAGCACGACCGAGCAGTCGTCCGTGGCCTGGAAGTTGGGGTCGTCGGCGGCGACCTCGTAGGCACGGCGGATCGTGGACAGCTTGAACGCCTGCGGGGTCTGCCCGCGGCGCAGCCGGGAGCGGTCGGGGATTTCGGTGATGAACTCGCCATCCTCGCCGTGCGTCCGCGTGACGATGATGGTGTCGGCGGACGGGATGGCCACGTCGACGGCCTGGTAGCGCTCCAGGGCGCTCACGCAGTCGTCGATGACGCGCTGCGACAGCAGGGGGCGGACGGCGTCGTGGAAGAGGACGTTGCGGTCCTCGCCCTCGGCCAGGCCCTCGCCGAGGGCCGAGATGGCCCGCTCGGTGGTCTCGTTCCGCGTCGAGCCGCCCTCGATGACGCGGGTGACCTTCCCGAAGCCGGCCCTGGCGACGATCTTCTCGACGTCGGGCACATAACCCGGCGCCATCAGCACGATGATGTCGTCGATCGAGTCGGTGTTCTCGAAGGTGGTCAGGGTGTGCTCGATGACTGCCTTGCCGGCGATCTTCAGCAGCTGCTTGGGGATCGAAAGACCCACCCGCTGGCCGGTGCCACCGGCCAGGATCACTGCGGTGGTACGGGGCTTGGCTACGTGCTGGGACACAAGTGACCTACCTTGGGGCGACAGGGAACTTCGAAATGGTCCCACTTGTGGTTACCGCAGTGCAAGGTGAGCGACCTCTGCCGCATATGTGCGCGCAACCTGTCATTCACCCGGGGCCCCTGGTGCCGGTGGCGGTTTCCGGAACACCCCGTGAGTTGTTGTGAGTAACTCCACAGGAGTCGTCCGCTCACCGGGCGTGGCGGACGGGGCGCCTCCGGCGCGTTCCGCGCAGACGCAGTCGTTCGAGGCAGCGGTGACCGAGGACCTTCACGAGTTCCTTCGACGATGTCCGGTGGACGCTACGCCCCTTGTCGGCGCCGTTCGCCGCGGTGACCGCGGCGAGCGATCCGGACAGGGTCCGCGCGACCGCTTCGGGAGCGAGCCGCGGCTCGCCCGCCGGCCCCGCGGACTTCCGGTACGCGGGACAGCGTTTCCAGGTCGCCGAGGACCCGTACGCCCATGCCGCCGATCCGCGCGGCCGCCCCGGCGCCGCTCCCGGCCGCGGCCTCCAGGGCCCATTGCGGGGTGCGGATCTTCACGTCCTGCGGGGTGGGGCTGCACGCGTTCTTCATACGTGCGACGGCACCGTGCCGCACAAGCCTCGAATACAGCTCTTCCGGAAGGTCATTACCGCGGAATTCCTTGTCAAGATTCCGCAGCATTTCGGTCTCGGCAAGGGTCGGGGAACGGTTCGCGGTCTCCGGAACCGGCCGCAGCACTCCCGCGGGGAGTCCGAGCAGCGCCTCGAAGGCGCGCACCAGCGCGTCCCGGTCGCGGTCGTCGACCACCACGACGGTCACCCGGTCCGGCCCGGTCGCCCCGGCCCACCGCTCGACCAGCCGGTCCTGCCGGTGCCGGCGCCAGGAGCTGGGGCTGCCGTACGGGGGCCGGCGGAACACGTGCTCCAGCCACTGCTCGTACTCCGTGCGCAGCCCGTTCCGCACGCACTGCTGCCGCTGCGGGGGCACGACCCGCGTCAGGGACCGCAGGGTGACCAGGACGTGCAGCCGGTCTCCGCCGGGCCGCTCGACGATCCGGGCCGGGGCCGTCCCGCCCTCGGCGTCCGCGAGGAACTCGCTGCTGATCACGGAGGTGCGCTCCCCGGTGGCCCGCACCCGGTCCAGCAGCCGCTGCCAGTGACGCCCAGTAGGGGCGGTGTCCCCCGTCGTCGCGGGCCGGGCGCAGGCGGCGAGGACAGCCTCGGCCGGGTGCCGGCTGTGCGCCGGGAAGTCGGCGCCGTGCCGCGCCCTCCCCTCCTTCGCGGCGAACAGCGCGCCCCGGACGGCGGTGGTGGTGCCGGTCGTGTGCGGGCCCATGTGCAGCAGGCGGGTGCCGGCGGGCAGCGGGGGACGGCGGTGCCGGTGGCCGGGGGTTCTTCTCGCATACGTTCCGTGTCCATGCCGAGGGACGGCAGGGCGGTTCGCCGAGGATGCCGTGAGAGGAGCCCGGGCCCCGCGTGAGTGCCGGGCTCCTCCCGTCGGGCCGCGGTGCCGGACGGGGTGCACGCCGGGCCGGGACGGCACCGACCCGCGGCCCGGCCGGGGTCCTCGGCGTGGCCTGCGGCTCCGCCACGGTGTCCACCACCCGCACCCGCGCGTCGATGCCGTCCCGGCGGATGCCGGACAGGTGGTGGCCGCGGAGGAGACCCGCCCCGGCACGGGAACGTCCCGTGGCCCGGGCGGGTCCTCGCGGTGAGCGGCGGGCGGCGGTCAGGAATCCCGCCGCCGGAGCGGCCCCTCGCCGCCCCCACCGGCCCCGCGGGCGCTACGACTTGTCGCGGAACGGGTCGAAGTCGTCGTACGCCTGCTCGGCCTCGTCCCGTTCGGCCTGCCGGTCGCGGCGGCGCTGGGCGGCCGGGCGGGGCTCCTCGAAACGGTGGTCCTCGCCGCGCCGGCCGAGCATCTCCGCACCGGCGGTCACCGTCGGCTCCCAGTCGAAGACGACCGCGTTGTCCTCGGGGCCGATGGCGACACCGTCGCCGGACCGGGCGCCGGCCTTCATCAGCGCCGCCTCCACACCGACCCGGTTGAGCCGGTCGGCGAGGTAGCCGACGGCCTCGTCGTTGTTGAAGTCGGTCTGGCGGACCCAGCGTTCGGGCTTCTCGCCGCGCACCCGGAACAGGCCCTCGTCCTCGCGGGTGACGGTGAACCCGGCGTCGTCCACGGCCTTCGGCCGGATGACGATGCGTGTGGACTCCTCCTTCGGGCGGGCGGCCCGCGACTCGGCCACCAGCTGGGCCAGCGCGAACGACAGCTCCCGCAGCCCGAGGTGGGCGACGGCGGACACCGCGAAGACGCGGTAGCCGCGTGCCTCCAGATCGGGGCGCACCATCTCGGCGAGGTCCCTGCCGTCCGGCACGTCGGTCTTGTTGAGGACGACGACCCGGGGACGGTTGTCGAGACCGCCGTACTGCCGCAGTTCCTCCTCGATGATGTCGAGGTCGGAGACGGGGTCGCGGTCGGACTCCAGCGTCGCCGTGTCCAGCACGTGCACGAGCACGCTGCACCGCTCCACGTGCCGCAGGAACTCGAGCCCGAGGCCCTTGCCCTGACTGGCGCCCGGGATGAGCCCCGGCACGTCGGCGATGGTGTAGACGGTCGAACCGGCCGTGACGACACCCAGGTTGGGCACGAGGGTGGTGAACGGATAGTCGGCGATCTTGGGCTTGGCGGCGGAGAGCACGGAGATCAGCGAGGACTTGCCCGCGCTCGGATAACCGACCAGCGCCACGTCGGCGACGGTCTTCAGCTCCAGGCCGATGTCCCGCAGGTCCCCCGGCTCACCGAGGAGCGCGAACCCGGGCGCCTTGCGCCGCGCGGAGGCGAGGGCGGCGTTCCCGAGCCCGCCCCGGCCGCCCTGGGCGGCGATGTAGGAGGTCCCGTGCCCCACCAGGTCGGCGAGCACGTTGCCCGCCTTGTCCAGGACGACGGTCCCGTCCGGCACCGGCAGGACCAGGTCCTGGCCGTCCTTGCCGCTGCGGTTGCCGCCCTCGCCGGGCTTGCCGTTGGTGGCCTTGCGGTGCGGGGAGTGGTGGTAGTCGAGCAGCGTGGTCACGGACTGGTCGACGGTGAGGATCACGTCGCCGCCCCGTCCGCCGTTCCCGCCGTCGGGTCCGCCCAGCGGCTTGAACTTCTCACGGTGGACGGAGGCACAGCCGTGACCTCCGCTACCCGCGGCGACATGCAGCTCGACGCGGTCCACGAAGGTGGTCATGTGGGGTGCCTCCAGAGACAGTGCGGTGTACGTACGTACGTGTTTCCTGGTTAACACGCGAAAGGCGGACCCGCCTTCCCGCCAGGGAAGTGAGGTCCGCCTCGCGAAAGCTTCCGGTCAGGCGACCGGAACGATGTTCACGACCTTGCGGCCACGGTGGGTGCCGAACTGCACCGAACCGGCAGCCAGCGCGAACAGCGTGTCGTCGCCACCACGGCCGACGCCGGCGCCCGGGTGGAAGTGGGTGCCACGCTGGCGGACGAGGATCTCACCCGCGTTGACGACCTGACCGCCGAAGCGCTTCACGCCGAGCCGCTGGGCATTGGAGTCGCGACCGTTCCGGGTGGACGATGCGCCCTTCTTGTGTGCCATCTCTCCTCAGTCCCTTACTTCGCAGCCGTGGGGATCTCAGTGACCTTGATCGCCGTGTACTGCTGGCGGTGGCCCTGACGACGGCGGTAGCCGGTCTTGTTCTTGTAGCGCAGAATGTCGATCTTCTGGCCCTTGTGGTGGTCCACGACCTCGGCCTGGACCTTGACGCCGCCCAGCACCCACGGGTCGCTGGTCACGGAGTCGCCGTCGACGAGGAGCAGGGTCGAGAGCTCGACCGTGTCGCCGACCTTGGCGGTGGAAATCTTGTCAACCTCAACGATGTCGCCGACAGCAACCTTGTGCTGGCGACCACCGCTGCGCACGATGGCGTACACGCGGATCTCTCTCTCACTCGAAGAACGGCACCCCCGCAGGCCAGCCGCCCGACCGTACAGACACGCGGGCAACCTCTCCCGAGCCAGTCCATGCACCCGGGAGGAAGAGGTTTACGGGAATGTGGCGGTCCCGATGGACACGCCGACGGTCAAGGTTACGGGGGCGCGGCCTGACCGGTCAAACCGGGCCCGGACCGAGCGGTCACGGTGACGGTGGCCGGCCGCGTGTGTGCGGGCCCCGGTGGATCAGCGCGCGAGCAGGTGGGCGCGGCCGAACATGGACGCCGCGGCCCGCGCGGTCGGTGTGCCGGAGTCCGGGTCCGCGCCGGCCTCCCGCAGTACCTCGACCACCTCGTCCGCGCCCTTGAACAGGGCGCCGGCGAGGGGAGCCTGGTCACGGGCGTTGCGCAGATCCGGGTCGGCACCGAGCCGGATCAGGGCCCGCACGGTGTCGGCGTGGCCGTGGTAGGCGGCGAGCATGAGCAGGGTGTTGCCGGCCGCGTCGGCCGTGTCCACCGGCAGCCCGTGTTCCACGAACCCCACCAGTTCCTCGGTGTCGCCCTCCCGGGCCAGTTCCATGGCGATGGCCATGACGCGTTCCGTCTGCTCAGGAGTCAGACCGTCACTGCTCATGCGCACCTCTCCTGATCGAGCGGTCCCGCCGGCCGCGCCCGTGGGGCCGGCCGTCGGGCGGTGGCTGTGCCCGCCCCGGCGCGGGCCGCGGAGCGGCGGCCCGCGCCGGGCACGGTGCGGGGCGCGGAGCGCGCCCCGCGGTCGGGGCTCAGAGGCTGCCGGCGGCCAGGGCCTCGATCGCCTTGCGGACGCCTTCGCCGTAGGCCGGGTCGGCCTTGGTGCAGTTGGCGATGTGCCGTGCGACGGTCTGCTCCGACGCGCCGTTGATGGCGCGCGCCGTGTTGGCGAAGAGAACCTGCTGCTGCTCGGAGCTCATCAGGCGGAACAGGTTGCCGGGCTGCTCGAAGTAGTTGTCGTCGTCCTCCCGGAAGTTGAACCGGTCGGCGACGGCGCCCACGGCCTGGCTCGGCTCGCGGTAGGCCGGCTGCTCCGGCCAGCGTCCGTACGAGTTGGGCTCGATGCCCGGGGTGGATCCCTGGTTGCCGTCGACCCGCATGGCACCGTCGCGGTGGTAGGTGTTCACCGGGTTCTTCGCGGCGTTGACGGGGATCTGGTGGTGGTTCACGCCGAGGCGGTAGCGCTGGGCGTCACCGTAGGAGAAGAGCCGGCCCTGCAGCATCCGGTCGGGCGAGTAGCTGATGCCCGGAACCACGTTCGCCGGGGTGAAGGCGGCCTGCTCGACGTCCGCGAAGTAGTTCTCGGGGTTGCGGTTGAGCTCCCACTCGCCGACCTCGATCAGCGGGTAGTCCTTCTTCGACCAGACCTTGGTGAGGTCGAAGGGGTGGAAGCGGTAGTTCTCCGCGTCGGCCTCCGGCATGACCTGGACGAACAGCTTCCACTTCGGGAAGTCGCCGTTCTCGATGGCGTCGTAGAGGTCGCGCTGGTGGGACTCGCGGTCCTTGCCGACGAGGGCCTCGGCCTCGGCGTCGGTGAGGTTCTTGATGCCCTGCTGGGTGCGGTGGTGGAACTTGACCCAGAACCGCTCGCCCTCGGCGTTGACCAGGCTGTAGGTGTGCGAGCCGAAGCCGTGCATGTGCCGGTACGAGGCGGGGATGCCGCGGTCGGACATCACGATCGTGATCTGGTGCAGGGCCTCGGGGAGGTTGGTCCAGAAGTCCCAGTTGTTCTCGGCGTCGCGGAGGTTGGTGCGCGGGTCGCGCTTCACCGCGCGGTTGAGGTCCGGGAACTTCAGCGGGTCGCGGAAGAAGAAGACCGGGGTGTTGTTCCCGACCAGGTCCCAGTTGCCCTCGTCCGTGTAGAACTTCAGGGCGAAGCCGCGGATGTCGCGCTCGGCGTCGGCCGCGCCGCGCTCACCCGCGACGGTGGAGAACCGGACGAACAGGTCGGTCTTCTTGCCGATCTCGGAGAAGATCTTGGCGCTCGTGTACCGCGTGATGTCGTGGGTCACCGTGAAGGTGCCGAACGCGCCCGAGCCCTTGGCGTGCATCCGGCGCTCCGGGATGACCTCACGGTCGAAGTGCGCGAGCTTCTCCAGGAACCAGACGTCCTGCAGGAGCATCGGACCGCGCGGACCGGCCGTCAGGGAGTTCTGGTTGTCGGCAACCGGCGCGCCGGCAGCCGTGGTCAACGGCTTCTGGTTGTTCTCGGTCAAAGCTCGCTCCTCGGTGAGTGGTTCTTCGCTGGGGATCAAGGCCTGCGGTCCTGGCCGTCCGAGTGCCCGCGCAAGCCGCTCCGCGGCCCGCACCGGCACATACCCTACGTTGGACAAGGTCTAAGTCAAGGCGACTTTCAGAACCATACCTGTTCTTGAGATGGGTTCCACCGCTGGTTAGGGTGAGGTGTATGAGTGATCTCTTGAGGAGACTTCGGGAACGCGGCTGGCGCCTGACCGCGCAGCGACGCGTGGTCGCCGAGGTACTCGGCGGAGACCACGTCCACCTGACCGCCGACGAGGTGCACGCGCGCGCGACGGAGCGGCTGCCCGAGATCTCCCGGGCCACGGTCTACAACACCCTGGGCGAACTCGTGGCCCTGGGCGAACTCACCGAGGTCTCGACCGACCACCGCGCCACGCGCTACGACCCGAACGCGCACCGTCCCCACCACCACCTGCTCTGCGACCGCTGCGGAACGATCCGCGACGTGCACCCGACGGGCGACGCCCTCTCGGCCCTTCCCGAGTCGGAACGCTTCGGGTACACGGTCTCCGACGTCGAGCTGACGTACCGCGGCACCTGTCCGAACTGCGCGGCGTGACGCCGGCGCCGGGCCGGCGTCCGAGGTCCGGCGCGAGGGACGCGGGGCACACGCGTAGAGGCGGGGGACCACCCGCCCGCCCGGGGGCCGCGCCCCACCGCCCGAGGCCCGGCGCGGGGCCCGGGGGCCCCCCGCGTTGCGCCGCGCCCCCCGCCGGGGGGGGGGGCCCGCGCCTCTACGCGTGCCGCCCTGCCGGGCGGGTCCCGATCAGTCCTCCGTCGACGCCGTGACCGAGGGCGACGGCTGCTGGGCCGCTGCCGCGGTCTTCTTCGCCGTCGTCTTCTTCGCCGTCGTCTTCTTGGCCGTCGTCTTCTTGGCGGCGGTCTTCGTCGCCGTCTTCTTGGCCGTCGTCTTCTTGGCAGCGGTCTTCGTCGCCGTCTTCTTGGCCGTCGTCTTCTTCGTGGCGGCCTTCTTCGCCGTGGCCTTCTTGGCCGCCGCGCGGGCGGTCTTGCTGGCCGGAGCCGTCCCGTCGGCGGCTTCCCCGGCGGCTTCCGCGTCGGTGGTGACCGCTGCCGCCCCGTCCACCGGGGCCGCCTCGTCCACCGGGGCCGCCTGGTCAGCCGTGGCCGACGGGACGACCACGACGGCCGCCTCCTCGGACGCGGTGGACACGGTCGGCTTGCGCACCGCGCGGCGGCGCGGGCGCGGCGGCGCGGCGGTTTCGGCCGCCGCCTCGGGCGCCTGGGCCGACGGCTGCCCGGCCGCCGGCCCGGAAGCCTGCTCCGGCGCCTGCCCGGGCTCCGACGGGGTGGCCGTGGGCGCGGTCTCCGCGACCGTCACCACCGCGGCCTCTGCACCCGCCGGGGAACCGGCCGGCGCGGACACCTTGCGGGTGGCCCGACGACGCGTACGGCCCCTGGGCGCGGCCTCCTCGGCGACCGGTGCCTCGACGGGTGCCTCGGCCGGCGCCTCGACGACCGGGTCCTCGGCGGCGGCCGGTTCGGCGTGCGCCCCGGAGGCCGGCTCCGGCTGCACCGGACGCGCGGCCTCCTGCGCGGCCGTCGTGTCCTGAGCCGTCGGCACGTCCGCCACCGGCTCCTCGACGGCGGCCGGCTCGCGACGGCGCTCCTCACGCCTCGGCGCGCCCGCCGGGGCCGAGGCCCTCCGGCTCGCCCGGCGGCGGCCGCGTCCGCGGGTGGCCGCGGCCTCCGCCTCGGCGGCGCTGCTGTACAGCTCCTCGTCGGGGACGTACTCGGGCGCCGGGAGCGCGACCGGCTCGGCCGCCTCGGCGGCGACCTCGGCCTCCGACTCCTCCTCCGCCTCCTGCTCCGCCGTCGTGACGACGTCGGCCTCGTGCTCGTGGGTGTGCTCCCCGGCCCCGGCCCGCGCCCGCTTCCTGCGCTTGCCGCCGCCTCCGGTGGAGGTGGGCTGGTCCAGGTGGACGAGGACACCGCGCCCGTTGCAGTGGACGCAGGTCTCCGAGAACGACTCCAGCAGACCCTGGCCGACCCGCTTGCGGGTCATCTGCACCAGGCCCAGCGAGGTCACCTCGGCGACCTGGTGCTTCGTACGGTCCCGGCCCAGGCACTCGAGGAGGCGCCGCAGAACAAGATCCCTATTGGACTCCAGCACCATGTCGATGAAGTCGATGACGATGATGCCGCCGAGGTCGCGCAGCCGCAGCTGGCGCACGATCTCCTCGGCCGCCTCCAGGTTGTTCCTGGTGACCGTCTCCTCGAGGTTGCCGCCCTGACCGGTGAACTTGCCGGTGTTGACGTCGACGACGACCATCGCCTCGGTCCGGTCGATCACCAGCGAACCGCCGCTGGGCAGCCAGACCTTGCGGTCGAGCGCCTTGGCGAGCTGCTCGTCGATCCGGTACGTGGCGAAGACGTCGACCTCGCTGGTCCACTTCTGCAGCCGGTCGGCCAGGTCGGGCGCGACGTGCGCGACGTACCCGTGGACGGTCTCCCAGGCCTCGTCGCCACTGACGACGACCTTGGTGAAGTCCTCGTTGAAGATGTCCCGCACGACCCGGACGGTCATGTCCGGCTCGCCGTACAGCAGCGTCGGCGCGTTCGAGCTGCCGCCGTTCCTGGACTTCTTCTTGATGTCCTCCCACTGCCCCTGCAGCCGCTCGACGTCACGGCGCAGCTCGTCCTCGCTCGCGCCCTCGGCGGCGGTGCGCACGATGACGCCCGCGTCCTCGGGGACGACCTTCTTGAGGATGGTCTTCAGCCGGGCCCGCTCGGTGTCGGGCAGCTTGCGGCTGATGCCGGTCATCGAGCCCTCGGGGACGTACACGAGGTAACGGCCCGGGAGGGAGACCTGGCTGGTCAGACGGGCGCCCTTGTGCCCGATCGGGTCCTTCGTCACCTGGGCGAGGACCGACTGGCCCGACTTCAGCGCGGCCTCGATCCGGCGCGGGCCGTTGGCCATGCCCAGCGCCTCGAAGTTGACCTCGCCGGCGTAGAGCACGGCGTTGCGGCCCTTGCCGATGTCGATGAAGGCGGCCTCCATCGACGGCAGCACGTTCTGCACCTTGCCGAGGTACACGTTGCCGACGTACGAGGTGGCCTGTTCCTTGTTGACGTAGTGCTCGACGAGCACGCCGTCCTCCAGGACGCCGATCTGCGTGCGGTCGCCGTACTGCCGGACCACCATGACGCGCTCGACGGCCTCGCGGCGGGCCAGGAACTCGGCCTCGGTGATGATCGGGACCCGTCGGCGGCCCTGCTCACGGCCTTCCCGGCGGCGCTGCTTCTTCGCCTCCAGGCGGGTGGAGCCCTTGATGGACTGCACCTCGTCCGACGGCTCGAAGGCCTTGCGCGGCTCGCGGACCTTGACGACGGTGCGCTCGGGGTCGTCGGTGGAGGCCTCGGCCTCGCTGCCGCCGTCCCCGGCCCGGCGGCGCCTGCGACGACGGCGCCGGCTGCTGCTGGAGCCGCCCGCGGCGCCCGAGTCGTCACGGTCCTCGGCCTGCTCGTCGGTGTCCTCCGCGTCGTCGGCGGACTCGTCGGCGGTGTCCTCGGTGTCCTCGGTGTCCCGCTCGGCGTCGGCCCCGGGCTCGTCGGTATCGGCGGACTCGCCGCGCCTGCGGCGACGGCCGCCCCGGCGGCGGCGACGACGGGAACCGGCGCCCTCGTTGTCGTCCTGGTCGTCGTCCGCGTGGTCCTCGGCCTGCTCGTCGGCGTCCGCTTCCTCGTCGGTGCGGGCGTCGGGGGCGGGCTCGGTACGGGTGCTGCCGGCTCCAGCGGAAGCGGCCTGTGCCGCCGGTGCCGCGTCGGTCTCGTCCGCGGCGCCCCGGCGACGGCGGCGGCGCCGGGGGGCGGGCTGCTCCTCCGAAAGCTCCTCGGTCGCCTCGGGCTCGTCGGGCTCGTCGGGCTCCACCGGGCCGGCGGCCTCGGCGGCCGCTTCGGCGGCGGCCCGCTCCGGGGTCTGGAACTGGGGCTCGGTGAACACCGGAGCCTGGAAGACGGCGACCGCGGGACGCGCGGGGCGCTTCGACGGCTCGGTCTCGGCGGCCCCGGCGGGCCCTGCGGCGGGCCGGGCGGGCTCGGCGAATCCGGCGGCGGCCTTGCGGACCGCACGGCGCCGACGGCGCGGAGCGGCGTCGTCCGCGGCGGGCGCCTCGGGGGTCCCGGACGTCGTGGAGGTCTCCGGGGACGTGGGGGTCTCGGGAGACGTGGGGGTCTCTCCGGTGGTGTCGGTCACGGGGGTCTTCGCCTCCTCGGCGGGGGAGGCGGCGGCCTCGGCGGACGGAGCGGCCGCACCGGCCTGCGCCGCCTCGGCGGTCGCGGGGGCGGAGACACGACGCGAGGCGCGACGCCGGGTACGGCGGGGAGCCGCGTCGTCGGTGTCCGGGGCGGCGGTGTCCGTGAGGGGGGCCTCCGGGGCCTCCCCGGCGTCCGCGGCGGCCGGAGCGTCCGCGTCCACGGCGCTCTCCCCGCTCACAGGGGCCTGTGCCGCTTCGGCGGCCCCGGCGGCGGTGGCCGTCGGCGAGGTCACCCGGCGCGTGGCACGACGACGCGCCCGCGGCGGGGCCGCATCCGCGGCCGACACGGCCGGCTCGGCGTCCGCGGCGGCCGGAGCGTCCGCGCCCACGGCGCTCTCCCCACTCACAGGGGCCTGTGCCGCTTCGGCGGCCCCGGCGGCGGTGGCCGTCGGCGAGGTCACCCGGCGCGTGGCACGACGACGCGCCCGCGGCGGGGCCGCATCCGCGGCCGACACGGCCGGCTCGGCGTCCGCGACTACGTCCGCGGCGGACTCGACGGCCGGAGCGTCCGGGGTCCCGGCCGCCGGTACGACGGTCTCGGCGGCCCGCGCCGCCTCCGGCGCGCCCGCGGACGAGGCCGGGCGGCGCGCGACCCGTCGGCGCCTGCGCGGAGCGGCGTCGTCCGCGTCGGCCGGGGTCTCGGCCCGGGCCGCCACCGGCTCGGGTGCCGCGGCCGGCTCGTTCCCGGTGCCTTCCGCGGCCTCGAGCTCGTCGTCCTCCTCGAGCGGATCGAGGGACCGGGCGGCCTCGGCGGCCGGTATGGCCGGGGCGGTCGCCGGGTCCGTCGTGCCGGAGGCCGCCGCGGGCGGGCCGGCCGGCCGGGACGCGGCCCGGCGCCGACGGCGCGGCGGCAGGGTGTCGCTGGGGCTGTTCTCTTCGGAGCCCTTTGTGGGCTCGGTCGGTTCGAGCATGCGGGGGTTTCTCCCGTCAGGCTCCCGGGCGCCGCACCTGGTCCGGCGATGCCGGTGACGTCCGCGGTTCGCGCGAAGCGCGGTTACCGCCGTCCGGGGCGCGGGCGCCGCACGGGAGCTCTCTGTGTCCTGTCTCGCCGGTTCCGTACACCGAATGCGCACGGCCTGGCGAAAGTCTTGTGGTGGGTGCGCTGCCCGACCCGGGTGGCTCCCGAGGTACGAGGGCGGCGCTACGACGTCCGTCCCTACGCGGGACCTTCCTTACGCCGGCACCGTCGCGGTGGCAGTGGCACCGGCCGGTTGCGGCTCGGTCGCTGCTGCCTCGCGGTCGGGCGCGAGCGGGTCGGTCACCGTGCCGGTCTCTTCATCGAGCAGCCCCTGCGCCAGCCTGGTCACCGCTGCGGGGACCGGCGGCGCCAGATCGGCCACGGCGCGGAGACCGGACAGGACGTCGTCGGGTCGAACGGCAGGCGTCACGTGCCGAACAACCAGCCGCAGTATCGCACAGGGCCGGCCGGTCGGCCTATCGGCCGCCGAAGAGGGCGTTTTCACACTCTCCAGATCCACGACCGCACTGCGGGCGTCGAACGTACGGACGCCGTTCTTCGTCCGGCGCTGCACCTCGACGGTCCCGGCCGCGTTGAAGGCGTCCACCGCTCGGCGGGCCTCCTCGGGGTCGACCTCGTCCAGCCGCAGCTCCCACACCGAGGCCGTGAGCCGGTCGGCGAGACCCGGGGTGCGGGCCTCGGCCGCCTCCACGATGTCGAGGCCCGTGGGCAGCGACTCGTCGAGGAGCGTTCTGAGCACGTCCGGGTCACGCTCCTGGGTGAGCGCGATCTCGAGGTACTCCGCCTCACTGCCCGTGCCGGTGGGTGCGGCATTGGCGTACGACACCTTCGGGTGCGGCGTGAACCCCGCCGAGTACGCCATCGGCACCTCGGCACGGCGCAGCGCGCGCTCGAAGGCACGCTGGAAGTCACGGTGGCTGGTGAACCGGAGGCGGCCGCGCTTGGTGTAACGCAGTCGGATGCGCTGCACCGCGGGTGCGGGCGGCGGGCCTTCGGGCTGTCGCTTGCCCAGTGTCGTTCAGTCCTTCGTGAGTGCGGTCGTACTGCTACCAAGAGTACGCGTGTCGGCGCCGATAGGTTCCCGCCGGTCCTCGACCGGTGCCGGCCGCCGCTCCCCGACGAGCGTCCGGCGGAGGTCGGCGCGCGCCTGCCGCAGCGTCGCGCGGGCGGAGGCGAGGGACTGCCGTACGGCCCGCCCCGCGGCACGGCCCGCCGCGGCGGCGGGCCGCAGCACCACGTCCCGCACCACGTGCCCCACCGGTGTCAGCACATGCGCGTACAGCAGGCGCGCCGGTTCCACGACGGTCCACCGGACGAGGGCCCTCACGAACCGCCCCACCGCGAGCGAGACGTACCCGGTGACCCGCCAGGCGTGTCCGAGGGCGCTCCCGATCTCCCGCACGACGACGGCGAGCACCCTCCCCACCGGCGCCAGAACCCAGCGCCACACGGCGAGCAGCGGCAGCACGAGCAGGATCCGGGTGATCCAGTAGAGCCCCGTGCCGACGCCGGTGACGAGCACGTCCACCAGCCGCGCCAGCCCCTTCGCACACCGGACGGCGGCCCGCCCGACGGGCGTGAGCACCCACCTGTACACCCAGGCGCAGGGCACGACGACCAGGTACCGCGTGAGCCGGGCGAGGGCCGCGAACACCCCGAGCCCGATCGCGGCACAGACGGCCACGATCCCGCGCAGCACCCACGTCACGCCGCGCCCGAAGGGCGTCAGCACGCGCGCGTACAGCCACACCAGCGCGTGCCCGAGCGGCACGAGCACGTACCGGTACAGCCACCCGGCGGGCACGACGACCGCCAGGTTCCCGAGCCACGCGAGCGCTCTGCCGAGCGGCACGAGGACGTACCGCCACAGCCCGGCCAACGGCCACACGAACACCGCGCGCCCGGCCCACAGCAGCGCCCGCCCGAGCGGACGGAACACGGTGCGCTCCAGCCACCGCGCGGCGACGGCACACGCGTCCCACACCAGCCGCACCGGCAGGACCACGAGGAACACGACGATCCGCACCGGCAGGCGGATCGCCACGGCCAGGCACCCCTCGCCCGCGGCGTCCGGCTGCCGCCGCGAGGGCCGCGGTACGGGCGGTGTCGGTCTCTCGGCGTCCGGCTTCTCCAGGTCCATGCAGGTACAGACGCCCCGGCGGGCCGTTCGGATGCACCGGTGCCGGGCCGACGCGTCGCCCTCCCCGCATCGAGCACCATCGAATCTACAATGCTGTAGAAAACAGCTCTGGAGTGTCACCGCCGCGCGAACCCGCCGGCCCGTTCGCACCTCGGGCATGGCGCGCGGCACGAAGGAGCAGATACAGCACGATGAACGACCACCCTGCCCCCAGGGGCGCCACGCCCCGGCCGCCCCGGTCCCGACCCCTGCGTCGCGTCCTGGCGGAGAGGGCCCACGCCCTCTCCGAAGCCCGCTGGTTCGCCCTGTCCGTCTTCGCCCTGATCATCGTCAACGCGGTCCTCCTCGGAGCCGAGACCTACAGCGGGCTCGCCGAGGACTGGCACCGCTGGTTACGCCTCGCCGAACACCTCTGCCTCGCCGCCTTCACCGCCGAGATAGCCGTACGCGCCTGCGCCCACGCCGACCGCCCCCGTGACTTCTTCCGCGACCCCTGGAACGTCTTCGACCTCGCCGTCGTCGCCTGCGCGTTCCTCCCCGTCGTCCGCGAGAACACCACCGTCCTGCGGCTCCTGCGCCTCGCCCGTGTCCTGCGCACCGCCCGTTTCCTGCCCCAACTGCGCATCGTCATCGTGGCGGTGGCCCGCAGCCTGCCCGGCACCGTCAGCTTCCTGCTGGTGGGCGCGCTCCTGCTGTACGTCTACGCCATGGTCGGCTGGGTCTTCTTCGGCGAGGCGAACCCCGGCCAGTACGGCTCCCTCGGCCGCGCCGTCCTCACCCTCTTCCTGCTGATGACCCTGGACGGCCTCGGGGACGCGGTCCACGCGGGCCTGGAGATCTCCCGCTGGAGCATCGTCTACTACGCCTCCTACGTGCTGATCGCCTCGTTCGTCCTGGTCAACGTCCTGATCGGAGTCGTCATCAGCTCCCTGGACGAGGCCCGCGAACTGGAACGCGAACAGTCCCCCGCCCCCGACGCCCTCCCGCCCCCCGCCCGGGTTCCGGCCCCCGTCCCGGCCCCGGGCCCCGACGTGGACCTGCGCATCCGCATCGCCATCGCCAGGAAGGCGTTGGACGACCTCGAGGCCGTCCTCCCGCCCCTGCCCACCACCCATCCGCCCGGGCCGGCAGCAACAGCAGCACGGACACCGGTACCGGCCACGACGTCCGACACCGCACGGCCGTGACACCGCGTCACCACCGCGGGCCGCGAACGCCGGTGGGCCCACCCCTGTGTTCGGGAGTGGGCCCACCGGACGTCTCGTGGCCAACGGCTCAGGAGGTCGCCCCACTGGGAGCCGACGCCGCGTTCTTGACCGTCAGCGGCAGCAACTTCTTACCGGTTGGTCCGATCTGAATACTGGTGTCGAGCTGGGGGCACACGCCGCAGTCGAAGCACGGGGTCCAGCGGCAGTCCTCGACCTCCGTCTCGTCGAGGGCGTCCTGCCAGTCCTCCCAGAGCCAGTCCTTGTCGAGGCCGGAGTCGAGGTGGTCCCAGGGGAGGACCTCCTCGTAGGTGCGTTCGCGGGTGGTGTACCAGTCGGCGTCCACCCCGAACCGCGCCAGGGACTTGTCGGCGCAGCGCATCCAGCGGTCGTAGGAGAAGTGCTCGCGCCAGCCGTCGAAGCGGCCGCCGTCCTCGTAGACCGCGCGGATGACCGCGCCGACGCGGCGGTCGCCGCGGGAGAGCAGGCCCTCGATGATGCCGGGCTTGCCGTCGTGGTAGCGGAAGCCGATGGAGCGGCCGTACTTCTTGTCGCCGCGGATCCTGTCGCGCAGCTTGGTCAGGCGGGCGTCCGTCTCCTCGGCCGACAGCTGCGGGGCCCACTGGAAGGGGGTGTGCGGCTTGGGGACGAAGCCGCCGATGGAGACGGTGCAGCGGATGTCGCCCGAGCCGGAGACCTCGCGGCCCTTCTGGATGACGTTCATCGCCATGTCGGCGATCTGGAGGACGTCGTCGTCGGTCTCGGTGGGCAGGCCGCACATGAAGTAGAGCTTCACCTGGCGCCAGCCGTTGCCGTAGGCCGTGGCGACGGTCCTGATCAGGTCGTCCTCGGAGACCATCTTGTTGATGACCTTGCGCATGCGCTCCGAGCCGCCCTCGGGGGCGAAGGTGAGGCCGGAGCGGCGGCCGTTGCGGGTCAGCTCGTTGGCCAGGTCGACGTTGAAGGCGTCGACACGGGTGGAGGGCAGCGAGAGGCCGATCTTGTCCTCTTCGTAGCGGTCGGCGAGGCCCTTGGCGATGTCGCCGATCTCCGAGTGGTCGGCGGAGGAGAGGGACAGGAGGCCGACCTCCTCGAAGCCGGTGGCCTTGAGGCCCTTCTCGACCATGTCGCCGATGCCGGTGATGGAGCGCTCGCGCACCGGGCGGGTGATCATGCCGGCCTGGCAGAAGCGGCAGCCGCGGGTGCAGCCGCGGAAGATCTCCACCGACATGCGTTCGTGGACCGTCTCGGCGAGCGGGACGAGGGGCTGCTTGGGGTAGGGCCACTCGTCGAGGTCCATGACCGTGTGCTTGGAGACGCGCCACGGCACGCCCGACCTGTTCGGTACGACGCGGGCGATCCGGCCGTCGGGGAGGTACTCGACGTCGTAGAAACCGGGGACGTACACGCCGCCGGTCCTGGCCAGGCGGAAGAGGAGTTCCTCGCGGCCGCCGGGGCGGCCCTCCTCCTTCCAGGCACGGATGATCCGGGTGACCTCGAGGACCGCCTGTTCGCCGTCGCCGATGACGGCGCAGTCGATGAAGTCGGCGATCGGCTCGGGGTTGAACGCGGCGTGACCGCCGGCCATGACGATCGGGTCGTCCGGGCCTCGGTCCCCGGCCTCGAGCGGGATGCCGGCGAGGTCCAGGGCGGCGAGCATGTTGGTGTAGCCGAGCTCGGTGGAGAAGCTCAGGCCGAACACGTCGAAGGCCCTGACCGGGCGGTGGCTGTCGACCGTGAACTGGGGGACGTGGTGCTCGCGCATCAGTTCCTCCAGGTCCGGCCAGACGCTGTAGGTGCGCTCGGCGAGGACGCCGTCCTGCTCGTTGAGGACCTCGTAGAGGATCATGACTCCCTGGTTGGGGAGTCCGACTTCGTACGCGTCGGGGTACATGAGCGCCCAGCGGACGTCACAGCTGTCCCAAGGCTTGACCGTGGAGTTGAGCTCTCCGCCGACGTACTGGATCGGCTTCTGCACATGCGGGAGCAGAGCTTCGAGCTGCGGGAAGACAGACTCGGCGGCTTCGGCAGGCATCTCGGAACCTTTGTGTGCGGGCAGGGGGGACCATCCAGCCTAACCCGGCCGGAGAGGTCCCCCGCACGGCCCGCGGCGGGCCCGGCGTCAGAAGGCGCTGCTCTTCCTGATCCGTTTCCAGGTTTCCGGGAGGGCCGCCTCGACGGTCTCCGCGCGGCGTTCCTCGTGTCCGTGGAGCAGGCCGTAGGTGAAGGCGCTCTCCCCCGCCGCGTGGGCGACGGCGGACAGTTCGCGCAGGGTCTGGCGGGCCATGACGCTGTCCTGGTGGTCGCCGAGCAGGCTCTGCAGCGTCTTCATGTCCTTGGCCAGGTCCTTGGCGGGACCCTTGAGGGCCGGGGCGGCGGCCTCGGCGGCGTAGCGGGTGCGCTTGCTCTTCTTGCGGGCTTCGTGCACGGCGACGTCGCGGTCGTGGCCGGGCGGCAGGTCCAGTGCCCGGGCGACGAGGCCGGACACCTTGGCGAGGTCCTTGCCCACGGCCTTGGCGAGCACCTTCCCGGGGTCGCGGGCGGCCTTCTTGCGCAGGGGCGGGTCGGCCAGCAGGGTGTCGAGGGTGTCGAGCAGGGAGAGGTAGCGGCGGGAGTCGAGGACGGCGGTGACCTCGTTGTGGGCTGTGCGGTGGCCGGCCTCGGACCAGGAGGCCAGCCGCTTACGGACGGGGCCGTGGACGAGGGTGTCGGGCAGTTCGGCCAGGGCCGAGGTCAGGCGCTCGGCGAGTACTTCCTGGTCGCGGTCCAGGCCGAGTTCGGCGGCCAGCCACTTCAGGTCGGCGCCGATCGGGTCGGTGGTCTCCCGGTCCAGGACGGAGCCGAAGGAGCGGAAGGTGCTGCGCAGGCGGCGGGTGGCGACCCGCATGCGGTGCACGGAGTCGGGTACGTCCTGGCGTACGGCGGGGTCGAGTTCGACGAGCGCGTCCCGCTGGGCGCGGACGTAGGCGAGGACGTGGTCGCCGGCGTCGACGGGTGTGCCGACCGGGCGGCTGCGGTGTTTGCGCTTCGGTGCCGCGGCCGGGGCGGGTGCGGGAGCGGGGGCGGCTTCCTCGGGAAGGCCGGCCGGGGGTGCGGTCTCGGCGAGGGCGCGGGCCAGTTTGGAGGCGGCCTTCGACGGGCGTACGCCCGCCTTGCGGAGCCGCTTGCCGACCTTGTCGAGGAAGGCGGGGTCGCCGTCGTCGGCGAGTTCGACCTCGATCTCGGTCCACCGGGCGGTGCCGCCGTGGCCGGTGAGGCGTTCGGCGCGCACCGTGTCGACGCTGATCTCGGCGAGGAGCCGGCCGTCGGCGTCGAGGAGGTGGCGCAGGTCCCGGTCGGAGCGCAGCCGGACCACGGGCTTCAGTTCGGCGTCACGGACGCGGGAGCGGACGAGGCGGGCGAGGCTCTCCGGGAGGGTGTCGGAGAGCGGGGCGTGGATCTCGTCGCGCACTCCTGGGGCGACGGGGAACTTCAGGTGCCAGCCGGCGTCGGGGCCGCCGGTGCGCCTGCGCAGGGTGAGGGAGGCGGCGGCGAGGCGCTCGTCGGCGGTGTCGTAGTAGGTGGCGTCGAGAGGGGTCACACCCCGGTCGACGACGGACCCGACGCCGGGGACGCCGGTCAGGTCGGGGAGTCCGCTGCCGTCGGACTCGTACTTGCGCTCGATTTCACGTTTCGTGTCCGCCATGACTCGCAATCTCTTCGTGGCCGGTGGTCCCGTCCGACCCGGTTTCCCCGGTCGGTGCCGGGGAAACCGGGTCGGTGGGAAAGGACCGGCGGCCTCGCCGGACCGGGTCACGCGGACAGGTCCGGGTCAGGCGGACAGCGGGCGTTGCAGTCTGATCGACTGCAGGAGGCCCACGGCCAGCCACACCGCGAACATCGACGAGCCGCCGTAGGACACGAACGGCAGGGGCAGACCGGTGACCGGCATGATGCCGAGGGTCATGCCGATGTTCTCGAAGGACTGGAAGGCGAACCAGGCGACGATGCCGGCGGCGACGATGGTGCCGTACAGGTCGGTGGTGTCGCGGGCGATGCGGCAGGCGCGCCACAGGATGACGCCGAGCAGGACGATGATGAGTCCGCCGCCGACGAAGCCGAGTTCCTCCCCGGCGACGGTGAAGACGAAGTCGGTCTGCTGCTCGGGCACGAACTGGCCGGTGGTCTGCGAGCCCTCGAAGAGCCCGGAGCCGGTGAGACCGCCGGAGCCGATGGCGATGCGGGCCTGGTTGGTGTTGTAGCCGACGCCGGCGGGATCGAGCTCGGGGTTGGCGAAGGCGGCGAAGCGGTTGATCTGGTACTCGTCGAGCACTCCGAGCTGCCAGACGGTGATCGCGCCGACCGCGCCGGCGCCGATCAGGCCGAGGACCCACCGGTTGGAGGCGCCGGAGGCGAGCAGGACGCCGAGCACGATGACGACCATGACCATGACCGACCCGAGGTCGGGCATCAGCATCACGATGAGCATGGGGACGGCGGCCAGGCCGAGTGCCTGCAGGACCGTGCGGTGGTCGGGGTAGGGCTTGTCGCCCGCGTCGACCCGGGCGGCGAGGAGCATCGCCATGCCCAGGATGATCGTGAGCTTCACGAACTCGGACGGCTGGACCGAGAAGCCGCCGCCGAGCTTGATCCAGGAGTGGGCGCCGTTGATGGTGGAGCCCAGCGGGGTGAGCACGAGCAGGATCAGCAGCACCGAGGCGCCGTAGAGGACCGGCACGGCCGTGCGCAGGGCGCGGTGGCCGAGCCAGAGCATGGCGATCACCAGGGCCAGGCCGATGCCGGTGTTCAGCCAGTGCCGGACCAGGAAGTAGTACGGGTCGCCCTGGTTGATGTCGGTGCGGTTGCGGGTCGCCGAGTAGACCAGCAGGGAGCCGAGCAGCGACAGGGCGAGCGCCGACAGCAGTATCGGCCAGTCGAGGCGCCGGGCCGGGGAGTCGCGGGCGAGGAGCCGCGTCCAGCCGGCCCGCTCGGGTCCGTATCCGGAGACGTGGAAGCTGTTGACTCCGCCGGTCATGGTGCCGACCTCCGGTCTGCCGTGCGGCGTGCCCGGACGCCGCCGCGCCGTGCGCCGCGCCGTCGTGCTTCGCCCCCTCGTGCGTCGCGGCGGCGGGTGTCGCGGTTGGCCGGCGGGGGCGTGGTCGTGGTCGCGCCCTGCTCCTGGGGCAGGGCGGGTGCCTGTTCACCCTCCGCGGCGGCCCGCTGCTCCTTGGCCGGGTCCTCGGAGATCTTCGGGGAGACGATGGTGCCGTCCGTCCTGACCTTGGGCAGCGTCTTCTGCGGGGTCGGCAGCAGTGCCTTCTTCTCGTCGATGACGCCGTCCGGGGAGACCCCGTACAGCGCGTTGTAGACGTTGCGCACGGCGGGGCCCGAGGCGCCGGAGCCGGTACCACCCTGGGAGATCGTCATGACGATCGAGTAGTCCTTGGTGTAGGTGGCGAACCAGGAGGTGGTCTGCTTGCCGTAGACCTCCGCGGTGCCCGTCTTGGCGTGCATCGGGATCTCGTCCTGCGGCCAGCCGCCGAACCGCCAGGCGGCCGTACCGCGGGTGGCGACCCCCTCGAGGGCACCGTCTATTTCGGCGAGGGTCTTCTTGGTGATCGGCAGCTTGCTCTGTGCCTCGGGCTCGATCTCCGTGACCTTCTTGCCGTCGGGGCTGATGACGGCCTTGCCGACGGTGGGCTGGTAGAGCGTGCCGCCGTTGGAGAGGGCCGCGTAGACGGACGCCATCTGGATGGGGGTGACGAGGGTGTCGCCCTGGCCGATGGAGTAGTTGACGGAGTCACCGGCGCGCAGGCGGTTGCCTTCGAGGCAGTTCTCGTAGGCGATCTGCTCGACGTAGCTGCCGCCCTTCTTGCCGGACTTGCACCAGGCGTCCTTGTTCGCCTTCCAGTAGTCGAGCTTCCACTGGCGGTCGGGGACACGGCCGGTGACCTCGTTGGGCAGGTCGATGCCGGTCAGTTCGCCGAGCCCGAACTGGTGGGAGGTCTTGTAGAACCAGTCCTGGGCGTTCTTCTTGGGCTTGTTGCCGCCGTCGCGCTTCCACTCCTCGTGGGCGAGGCGGTAGAAGACGGTGTCGCAGGAGACCTCGAGGGCACGGCCGAGGCTGATGGCGCCGTGGTTCTGGGACTCGAAGTTCTTGAAGACCTGGCCGCCGATGGAGTACGAGCTGGAGCACTCGTAGGGCCCGTCGAAGGAGTACCCGGCGTTGACCGCGGCGGCGGTCGGGATGACCTTGAAGATGGAGCCGGGTGCCGACACGCCCTGGATGGCGCGGTTGAGCAGCGGGTAGTTGGAGTCCTTGCCGGTCAGGTTCGCGTAGTCCTTGCCGGAGATGCCGCCGACCCAGGCGTTGGGGTCGTAGCTCGGGTTGGAGGCCATGGCGACGACCCGGCCGGTCTTGGCCTCCATGACGACGATGGCACCGGAGTCGGCCTCGTAGAGGCGGTTGGTGTTGCGGTCCATCTCCTTGCGGGCGGCTTTCATCGCCTCGTTCAGCTCGTACTCGGCGACCCGCTGGACGCGGGCGTCGATGCTGGTGACGAGGTTGGCACCGGGTTCGGCGGGGTCGGCCTGGGCCTCGCCGAGGACGCGGCCGAGGTTGTCGACCTCGTAGCGGGTGACGCCGGCCTTGCCGCGCAGCTCCTTGTCGTACTGGCGCTCGAGGCCGGAGCGGCCGACCTGGTCGGAGCGCAGGTACGGCGAGTCGGTGTCCTGCGCCTTCTGGAGCTCCTCGTCGGTGACGGGCGAGAGGTAGCCGAGGACCTGGGCCGTGTTGGCCTGTCCGGGGGCCGCGTACCGGCGTACGGCCTGGGGTTCGGCGCTGATGCCGGGGAAGTCCTCGGCGCGCTCGCGGATCTGCAGGGCCTGCTTGGCGGTGGCCTCGTCGGTGATGGGGATGGGCTGGTACGGCGAGCCGTTCCAGCAGGGCTGGGGGGTCTCGGCGTCGCACAGCCGGACCTTCTCCATGACGTCCTTGGCGGGCATGCCGAGGACACCGGCGAGCTTGGTGAGGACCGCCTCGCCGTCGTCGCGCATCTTCATCAGCTCGGTGCGGGAGGCGGAGACGACCAGCCGGGTCTCGTTGTCGGCGAGGGCCACTCCGCGGGCGTCCAGGATGGAGCCGCGGACCGCGGGCCGGACGACCTGCTGGACGTGGTTGCCGGAGGCTTCCTTGGCGTACTCGGCGCCTTCGCGGATCTGGAGGTACCACAGGCGCCCGCCGAGGGTGCCGAGGAGGGAGAGGACGAGGACCTGGATGACGACGAGCCGGATCTGCACCCGGGTGCTGCGCCCGGTCTCGGGGATGTTACTCATGGGCGCAGCCCATTCCGTTGAGGGTGGTGGCGGCAGACGGGTGGGCGAGGGTCACGCGGCGTCCTCCCGCTCGGCGAGGTGGTGCGGGGTCACAGGCGCTTGACCCCCTTGATGCGGCCGGCCCGCGCCACCCGTGCCCGCGCCGCCTTCGCACGAAGGCCCCGCTGGGCGCCGACGCGCAGCCCGGTGCCGCCGGAGCTCCAGCCGGAGGCGACGTCACCGGACTTGGCGGAGCTGGTCTCGGCGAGCGGGTCGTTCTCGGCCCGGCGGGCCAGGGCCATGACGCCGGGGACGACGAACGGGGCGAGCAGCAGGTCGTACAGGGCGGCGCTGAAGAGCAGTCCGCCGAGGCCGACATGGCGGGCTGCGGTGTCACCGACGAGGGCGCCCACGCCGGCGTAGAGCAGGGTGGAACCGACCGCGGCGGCGACCACCACGGTCATGGGGCCGGTCGCCGATCTCACCTGGCCGGACTCGGGCTTGACCAGTCCGGCCAGGTAGCCGATGACGCACAGCACGAGGGCGTAGCGGCCGACGGCGTGGTCGGCGGGCGGTGCGAGGTCGGCGAGGAGTCCGGCGCCGAAGCCGATGAGGGAGCCGCCGACGTGGCCGTAGACCAGGGCGAGGCCGAGGACGGTGAGCAGGAGCAGGTCGGGGACGGCGCCCGGGAGGTGGAGGCGGGCGAGGACGCTCACCTGGATCACCAGGGCGACGACGATCAGTGAGCTGGAGAGCAGGATCCGGTTGACGCGCATGGGTGACAGCTCCTACTGCTCTTGCTGGTACTGGCCGTCGGCAGGGGCGGACGGGGTGACGGTCACCGTGACGGTCGGGGTGGGCGCCGGCTTCGGCTTCTTGGGCAGCACCGTGTCGCGCGGGTCCTTCTCGGGGGCCTGGACGACGACGCCGACGACGTCGAGCTTGGTGAAGCTGACGAACGGCGTGACGTAGAGGGTGCGGGTGAGGTCACCGCCGGAGGGGTCGACGCGGGAGACGGTGCCGACGGGGACGCCGGGCACGAACGGCTTGTCGGCCTGGGATCCGAAGGTGACCAGCCGGTCGCCCTTCTTGACCTCGGCCTTGCCGTTGAGGAGTTCGACGCGCAGGGGCCGGTCGCCCTGGCCGGAGGCGAAGCCGAGTTCGTCGCCGGCCTCCATGCGGGTGCCGACGGTGAAGTCGGGGTCGCTGGCGAGCAGCACGGTGGCGGTGTGCGGGCCGACGGTGGTGACCCGGCCGACGAGTCCGTCGCCGTTGAGGACGGTCATGTCGCGCTCGATGCCGTCGCCCGCGCCGACGTCGATGGTGATCGTCCAGGAGAAGCCCTGGGCCGCTCCTATGGCGATGACCTGGGCTCCTTTGATGCCGTACTGGCCCTGGCCGGCGACCTTCAGCATCGTGTCGAGCTGCTTGGCCCTGCTGCGGTTGCGGTCGTCGCTGCCGAGTTCGGCCTTGAGCGCGGCGTTCTCCCGCTCGAGTTCGGCGAGCCGGTCGTGCCGGTCGCCGGAGTCACGGACCGCGGCGACCGCGTTGCCGATCGGGTCGACCGCGCCGGAGACCCCGTTCTCGATCGGGCCGAAGACCGTGGCCGCGGCCTGCCGGGCACCGTCGACCGGTGAGTCCTCTCCGCCGCGGATGTCCACCGTGATCAGTGCGAAAGCGGTGGTGATCAGCAGCACCAGGAGCAGCCGGCTCTCTCGTGTGTCCCTCACGTGCGGCGGCCGTGCCTTCCTCGTCGAAACGGGTAGCGAGAACGGAAGTCGTCAGAAGTCTTCGCGAACCTTCGGAAGCCTTCGGGAACGGTCGGAAAGTGTGGGTGGAGCTGGTGTCTTCATATCAACGATCCGCCGTACGAGAGGAGATCGTCCCGTGCGGCGGAATCGAGGAGCCGTGTCATCTGCGCGGCTGGGCGTCCAGCACCTGCTGGAGCGCCTCGAACTCCTCGACGCACTTTCCGGAACCGAGCGCCACGCTGTCCAGCGGGTCCTCGGCGATGTGGATGGGCATGCCCGTCTCCCGGCGCAGCCGCTCGTCCAGACCGCGCAGCAGGGCGCCGCCACCGGTCAGCACGATGCCCCGGTCCATGATGTCGCCGGACAGTTCCGGCGGGCACTTGTCGAGGGTGGTCTTGACGGCGTCCACGATCGCGTTGACGGGCTCCTCGATCGCCTTGCGGACTTCGCCGGCGGAGATGACCACGGTCTTGGGCAGCCCGGAGACCAGGTCCCGGCCGCGGATCTCGGTGTGTTCGTCGGAGTCCAGGTCGTACGCCGAACCGATCGTGATCTTGATCTGCTCGGCCGAGCGCTCACCCAGCAGGAGGGAGTACTCCTTCTTGATGTGCTGGATGATCGCGTTGTCCAGTTCGTCGCCCGCCACCCGGATGGACTGGGCGGTGACGATGCCGCCGAGGGAGATGACCGCGACCTCCGTGGTGCCGCCGCCGATGTCCACCACCATGTTGCCCGTGGCCTCGTGGACCGGCAGGCCGGAGCCGATGGCCGCGGCCATGGGCTCCTCGATGATGTGCACCTGGCGGGCGCCGGCCTGGGACGACGCCTCGATGACGGCACGGCGCTCCACACCCGTGATGCCCGAGGGGACACAGACGACGACCCGCGGACGGGCCAGATACCGCCGCTTGTGGATCTTCAGGATGAAGTAGCGGAGCATCCGCTCGGTGATCTCGAAGTCGGCGATGACGCCGTCCTTCAGGGGGCGGACGGCCACGATGTTGCCGGGGGTGCGCCCGATCATCTTCTTCGCTTCGGCCCCGACCGCGAGGATGCCACCGGTGTTGGTGTTGATCGCGACGACGGACGGCTCGTTGAGTACGATCCCGCGGCCTCTGACGTACACCAGCGTGTTGGCGGTCCCGAGGTCGACAGCCATGTCACGGCCGATGAACGACATTGAGTTCCCCATCAGGATTCGTCTGGCCTTCCCACTGGCTTTTGAGGGCTTTTCAGGTAGGCGAGGTGGGTGCGGTGACGCGAAGGGTTCCATCGTAGACGCGCCTTCGCGAACACGGCGCGAGGGTCTTCGCCATTGTCATCGGATGGCGGGTCCCGTTGCTTGTGGAGACGGGCCGTCGGGGGCAGTCGTTCCCCCGAATGCCGTCCGCATGTCGAAAAGGCCCGGGGGCAAAGCCCCCAGACCGTCGTCAGGCGGCCAAAACCGCAGCCCACGGCCGCTACGTGATTGTTATGCACGGTCTTGGCGGGTGGTCTTCGGGTGCGGCCCCGGCACACCTTGCCCGCTGCGTGCCGTCCACCACCGTGGTGCGCGGTGTGCACGTTCGTCGTGCGCGTTCGTCGTGCACGACGGTTGCTCCACGTACGGCCATACGGGCGATCGACCGGCACGGCCCGCACCCGTGGAGGCGTCACGCGCGGCCGGTGCGGGCGGTGTTGTCCGTGGACGTCAGGCGCGGCCCGGGAAGAAGATCTTCACCTCGCGCTCCGCGGACTCCTCGGAGTCGGAGGCGTGGATCAGGTTCTCCCGGACGATGACGCCGAAGTCCCCGCGGATCGAACCCGGGGACGCGGCGACCGGGTCGGTCGGACCGGCCAGTTGGCGCACGCCCTCGATGACCCGCTCACCCTCGACGATCATCGCCACGACCGGGCCGGAGGCCATGAACTCCATCAGCGGCTCGTAGAACGGGCGGCCGACGTGCTCCGCGTAGTGCTGCTCCAGCGTGGCGCGGTCCAGGGTCCGCTGCTCCAGCGCGGTGAGCCGCCAGCCGGCCTTGCGCTCGATGCGGCTGATGATCTCGCCGGTCAGGCCGCGCCGGACGGCGTCGGGCTTGAGGAGGACGAGGGTGCGCTGGGTCACGGCGGAGCTCCTTATGCATCAAGGGTGGTGCGGGGTTGCGTGAAGGTTACCGGGCAGGACTCCGTGCCTGTCACACAGCGTCAGTCCGCTCGGCCCGGGTGGCGAACCGGGCCCTCGCCTCGTCCACCTTCCGCCCGAAATGCACCGAGGCCCACCACAGCGCCGCGAACATCACGCCCAGGAGGAACATCATCGGGACGAAGACGCCGGAGGCGATCAGCAGGATCTGCAGGGCCCAGCCGAGGGCGACGCCGCCGGGCCGGGTGATCACCCCGCACAGTGCCACGGACAGGAACATGGCGATGCCGCAGACCGTCCACACGGTGCCGGTCGCCAGGTCCGGGTCCTTCATCGCGACCAGGCCGGCGAAACCGATGACGAAGAACTCGCCGATCAGGGTCGACGCGCAGAGTGTACGCACGGCTCCTCAGCCCTTCCCCAGAAGCAGTCGGGCCTCGCCGACGGTGATGACGGAACCGGTGACGAGCACACCGGCGCCGGTGAACTCGCCCTCCTCCTCGGCGAGCGTGATCGCCGCCTCCAGCGCGTCGGGCAGCCGGGGTTCGACCTGGACGCGGTCCTCGCCGAACACCTCGACGGCGATCCCGGCCAGTTCGTCGACGTCCATCGCGCGGTGGCTGGAGTTCTGTGTGACGACGACCTCGGCGAAGACCGGTTCGAAGGCCTCCAGCAGCCCGCGCACGTTCTTGTCGCCGCTCGCGCCGACCACGCCGATGAGCCGGCTGAACTGGAACGCCTCCCCGATCGCCCCGGCCGCGGCCCGCGCGCCCGCCGGGTTGTGGGCGGCGTCCAGCACGACGGCGGGCGACCGGCGTACGACTTCCAGCCGGCCCGGTGAGGCGACGGCGGCGAAGGCCTTGCGGACGGTGTCGATGTCCAGCGGCTCGGCGCGCTGGGCGCCGACGCCGAAGAACGCCTCCACGGCGGCGAGCGCCACGGCGGCGTTGTGCGCCTGGTGGGCGCCGTGCAGCGGCAGATACACCTCGGGGTACTCGCCGCCCAGGCCGCGCAGGGTCAGCTGCTGGCCGCCGACGGCGACCTGCCGGGCGACGACCCCGAACTCCAGTCCTTCCCGGGCCACGGTCGCGTCGGCCTCGACGGCCTTCTTCAGCAGCACCTGGGCCGCGTCGACCGGCTGCTGGGCCATGATCACCGTCGCGTCCGGCTTGATGATGCCGGCCTTCTCGGTGGCGATCTCGGCGGGCGTGGTGCCGAGCCGGTCGGTGTGGTCGAGGTCGATCGGCATCACCACGGCGACCCCGGCGTCGATCACGTTGGTGGCGTCCCAGCTGCCGCCCATGCCGACCTCGACGACGGCCGCGTCCACCGGCGCGTCGGCGAAGGCGGCGTACGCCATGCCGGTGAGCACCTCGAAGAAGGACAGCCGGTGCTCCTGCTGTGCGTCGACCATCCCGACGTACGGCGCGACGTCCCGGTACGTCTCCACGAACCGCTCGGCGGAGACCGGTGCGCCGTCGAGGCTGATCCGCTCGGTGACCGACTGGACGTGCGGCGAGGTGTAGCGCCCGGTCCGCAGTTCGAAGGCGCCGAGCAGGGCCTCGATCATGCGGGCGGTGGACGTCTTGCCGTTGGTGCCGGTGATGTGGATCGACGGGTACGCGCGCTGCGGCTCGCCCAGGACGTCCATCAGCGCGGCGACCCGGGTCAGGGAGGGCTCCAGCTTGGTCTCGCCCCAGCGGGTCGCCAGTTCCCCCTCGACCTCCCGCAGCGCCTTGTCGACCTCGGGGTCCGCCGGCCGCACGGGCACGCCGGGCTCGGGCGCGCCGCCCTGCGTGCGCAGGGTGCGGCTGCCGGCCTCGATCACCGCGAGGTCGGGGTCCCGGTCCGTCTCGGCCTCGATGATCTCCTCGAAGGGGTCGGGAGAGTCGAGGGGGCGCAGGGGGTCCGGCCGGTCGTCGTGGTCACCGTGGTCGTCGTGGTTGCCGTTCGGGGGGAGGTCGCTCACGGGGCCAGTCTACGTATCCGCCCGCATCCCTCCCACGGCAGCCGAGGGCCCCCGGAACCGCTCGGGCTCCGGGGGCCCTCGAGGACGTGGGACGGCCGGGGGCTACGCCTTCGGGAGCCGCTCCAGCTGGGCCCCGATGCGGGCGAGGTCCTCGTCCGCCTTGGCCAGTCGCGCACGGATCTTGTCGACCACGTGGTCGGGGGCCTTCGCCAGGAACGCCTCGTTGCCCAGCTTGGCCTCAGCCTGCTGACGCTCCTTCTGCGCGGCCGCGAGGTCCTTGGTGAGGCGCTTGCGCTCGGCCTCGAAGTCGATCACCCCGGACAGGTCCAGGGCGACCTCGACGCCCGCCACCGGCAGGGCCGCCGTCGCGGTGAACGCGTCGCCCTCCGGCTGGAGGCGCAGCAGCTGCCGGATCGCCGCCTCGTGCGGGGCGAGCGCCGAGCCGTCGAGGGACAGCCGGGCCGGGACCCGCTGGCCGGGCTGCAGGCCCTGGTCGGCGCGGAAGCGGCGGACCTCGGTGATGACGGACTGGAGGGTCGCGATCTCCCGCTCGGCGCCGGCGTCCCGGAAACCGCCCGGTGCGTCGGCACCGGGAACGGACACGGCCTGCGGCCAGTCGGCGACGACGACCGACTCGCCGCCGGTCAGCGTCGTCCACAGCGTCTCGGTGACGAACGGGACCACGGGGTGCAGCAGCCGCAGCGTGACGTCGAGGACCTCACCGAGGACGCGCTTGCCGACCTCGGCCGGCTCGCCGCCCGCCTGGAACGTCGTCTTGGACAGCTCGACGTACCAGTCGAAGACCTCGTCCCACGCGAAGTGGAACAGCGCGTCGGACAGCTTGGCGAACTGGAAGTCGTCGTAGAACGCGTCGACCTCGGCGACCACCGCGTTGAGCCGGGAGAGGATCCAGCGGTCGGTCGGCGACAGCTTCGACGCGTCCGGCAGCGGGCCGTCGACCGTGGCGCCGTTCATCAGCGCGAAGCGGGTCGCGTTCCAGATCTTGTTGGCGAAGTTGCGGGAGCCCTGGACCCAGTCCTCGCCGATCGGCACGTCGGTGCCCGGGTTGGCGCCGCGCGCGAGGGTGAAGCGGAGGGCGTCGGAGCCGTACTTGTCCATCCAGTCCAGCGGGTTGACCGTGTTGCCGAAGGACTTCGACATCTTCTTGCCGAACTGGTCGCGGACCATGCCGTGCAGGGCGATGGTGCGGAACGGCGGGGTGCCGTCCATCGCGTACAGGCCGAACATCATCATCCGGGCGACCCAGAAGAAGAGGATGTCGTAGCCGGTGACCAGGACGGAGTTCGGGTAGAACTTCGCGAGCGATTCGGTCTGTTCGGGCCAGCCCAGCGTCGAGAAGGGCCACAGGCCGGAGGAGAACCAGGTGTCGAGGACGTCGGTGTCCTGGTGCCAGCCCTCGCCGCTCGGTGCCTCGTCGTCGGGGCCGACGCAGACGACCTCGCCGTCGGGCCCGTACCAGACGGGGATCCGGTGGCCCCACCACAGCTGGCGCGAGATGCACCAGTCGTGGAGGTTGTCGACCCAGTCGAAGTACCGCTTCTCCATCTCCTGCGGGTGGATGGCGACCCGGCCGTCGCGGACGGCGTCGCCCGCCGCCTTGGCCAGCGGGCCGACCTTGACCCACCACTGCATGGACAGGCGCGGCTCGACGGTGGTCCTGCAGCGCGAGCAGTGGCCGACGCTGTGGACGTACGGCCGCTTCTCGGCGACGATCCGGCCCTCGGCGCGCAGCGCGGCGACGATGGCGGAGCGGGCCTCGAGCCGGTCCAGGCCCTGGAAGGGGCCGTGGACGGTGATGACGGCGTGCTCGTCCATCACGGTGAGGGACGGCAGGTCGTGGCGGCGGCCGATCTCGAAGTCGTTCGGGTCGTGCGCCGGGGTCACCTTGACGGCGCCGGTGCCGAACTCGGGGTCGACGTGCTCGTCGGCGACGACCGGGATGGAGCGGTCGGTCAGCGGCAGCCTGATGAGCTTGCCGATCAGGTGCCTGTACCGCTCGTCCTCGGGGTGGACGGCGACGGCCGTGTCGCCGAGCATCGTCTCGGCGCGGGTGGTGGCGACGACGATGGTGTCGTCCCCGTCGCCGTACGTCATGGAGACGAGTTCGCCGTCGTCGTCCTGGTACCCGACCTCGATGTCGGAGATCGCGGTCAGACAGCGCGGGCACCAGTTGATGATGCGCTCGGCGCGGTAGATCAGCTCGTCGTCGTAGAGCCGCTTGAAGATGGTCTGGACGGCCTGGGACAGCCCCTCGTCCATGGTGAAGCGCTCGCGCGACCAGGCGACGCCGTCGCCGAGGCGGCGCATCTGCCCGGAGATCTGGCCGCCGGACTCGCCCTTCCACTGCCAGACCCGCTCGACGAAGGCCTCCCGGCCGAGGTCGTGCCGGGACTTGCCCTCCTTGCCGAGTTCCCGCTCGACGACGTTCTGCGTGGCGATGCCGGCGTGGTCCATGCCGGGCTGCCACAGCGTCTCGAAGCCCTGCATGCGCTTGCGTCGGGTCAGGGCGTCGATGAGGGTGTGCTCGAAGGCGTGCCCGAGGTGCAGGCTGCCCGTGACGTTCGGCGGGGGGATGACGACGGTGTACGGGGGCTTGTCGCTCTTCGCGTCCGCCTCGAAGTAGCCCCGCTCCACCCAGCGCTCGTACAGCGGCCCCTCTACGTCGGCCGGCGCGTACTGGGTCGGCAGTTCGGAGGTGGGCGGCTGCGGCTGCTGAGAGTTCTCGGTCACGAGCCTCAGTTTAGAGGTGTCACGGGCCAGTCCCGAAACGCGTTTCCTTTGTAACGGTGCACCCCCCCGGCGGCCTGATCGCGCCGCAGCTGAGACAGGATGTCAGCGACACATAAGCATCTGGAGGGGAACCCAGAACATGAGCTACAACCAGCCGGGCCCGTACGGCGGGCAGCCCCAGCAGCCCGGACCGTACGGCCAGCCGGGTCCCTACGGCCAGCAGCCGCAGGCTCCGCAGCCCGGCTACGGCTACCCCCAGCAGGCTCCCTCGCCCGGCCGGCCCGGCTACGGCTACCCGCCCCAGCCCGGCCAGGGCGTCCCGCCGCAGCAGCCCCCGTACGGCCAGGCTCCGTACGGAGCGCCCCAGCCCCCGGCCCCGGGCGGCGGCGCCAAGAAGGCCGGCTGGATCATCGGCGCGGTGGCGGTCGTGGTGGCGATCGGTGTCGGCGCGTACTTCGTGATCGGCGGGGGCGGCGGCGCGGGCGGCCTGGAGGACGACGGCCCGCACAAGCTCTCCGCGCCGTCAACCCTTCTGTCGGACAAGTACGACCGCATGGGCGACTCAGAGGAAGAAGAAGCCAGTTCCAGCGACGCGGACGATCTCGCCAAGGCCGGAGTGAGCGATGCGACCTCGGTCGGCGCCATCTACTCCACTGTCGACCTCACAGCCCTTGACCCCAGCGACTCCTCCGATCTGTCGAAGGTGCAGACCGCTGAGAACGTCACCTTTTTCGGTGTCTACGGCAAGGTCGAAGACCCGGAGAAGACTCTCGATGCCACCTTCACCCAGATGCACAAGGACACAGACGAGAAGATCAAGCTGGTTGGTGACCCTCAGTCGGTTTCGCCCAATGGCTTGGACGGTGCCGTGATGAAATGCCAGCAGGCCGAGACAACGAATCAGGTCACTGAAAAGGTCCAGAAGACGTACCTGTGCATCTGGGCGGACTACAGCACGATGGGGGTTGTCGAGCCGACTGCAGGCGCCAAGACGTACTCATTGGACGAGTCCGCCGGCATCGCCTCCGACGTACGAAGCGAGGTGCGAGTCAAGAAGTAGCCGAGCCGAACCATGAGGTACCCGGAAAATCTCGCCGGGTACCTCATGCTGAACGTGGCCCCGCGCGGGCGACGCGGGTTCTTCAGCCCCTGCGCGAACCAGTGTCGCCTCTCTCGTTCTTCCAGTACTCACCGACGCACACGACCCCGCCCAGAAGAATGGAAGAGGCCGTTTCAATCGCGTCCTCCCTCTTTCCCTCAGTGAGTGCCCCTATTGCTGCGCCTCGCGCGGTTCATCACCCAAGGCAGGCTCAACGAAGGCGGGTTCGCGGGCGTTGAGCCTGTCAAGGGTGCGGGCGGCCACCTGCGTGACCTCTGCGAGGGAGGCATGCAACACGGTTACGAACGCGGCCAGTTCCTGCCTGTTGGCTTGGCCGGCTTCCAGGATGGAACCGATGACGGCGCAGAGCGCATCGGCCGTCTCAACCGCGAACACATCGGCGGCCTGCTCGAGAGCACCACCGGGCTCGGCCACAACCATGATGCGCTTGCCTCTGCCCGCCCCACCGCCGATCTCCCGAGGCTGCGTCGGGGCACTCCACTCGCCGTGCCAGGTCCTGGCGCAGTCGTTCTCGTGCGCCCCAGCGTGGTCCGCGGGCAGGGAGCAGGGCTGACGGTTGACCCCCACGCCAGGGCCAAACTCGGGGTGATGCGCGCAGCAACGCTCACTCACGTGCCAACACCTCCCCGCCTGACACATGGGCGAACCAAACGGGTGTCCCAGTCGGGGATCGGGGTGGAGTACAGCGGGGCCACGGGACGCATAGCGGGCGCCGAGGCAATTAATGCCCTGCGTTTGCCGCTGGGAGGCAGCAGCCACACAAGCAGCGCATCGATAAGGTTCCGCACAGGTCGACTCCTAATCAGTCGGCTTATTGATCCGAAACGCTTTGAGTTCAGGCTCGTTGATGGTGTGTGAGTGATCTGGTGGGGGACGCGCGGACGTGGTCGCCGAACGCGCAGGAAGCTGTGCGGTTGCTGGCGGTTTCCACGTTGATGGAGGGCCGGGACCGGGTGGAGGTCGCCGCCCTGTTCAAGGTGTCGGTCAAGGCCGTGGACAACTGGTGGGTGAGGTGGCGGGCCGACGGCCGGGACGCACTGCTGTCGCGCCCGCGAGGCCGCCGCGTGGGCGAGCACCAGGTCCTGTCCGAGGCCGAGCAGGCCGCTGTGCGGCAGGCTATCCTCGATCACATCCCCTCGATCACATCCCCTCGATCACATCCCCTCGATCACATCCCCTCGATCACATCCCCTCTGACCTGGGGCTTTCGGGTCAGCTGTGGACGCGGGGGCAAATAGGCGAGCTGATCTTCAAGCTGTACGGGGTCCGGTTCACCGAGCCCGGGGTGGGCAAGTACCTCAGGCGTTGGGGGCTGACCTTCCGGCGTCCGGACAAGCGAGCAGTCGAGCAGGATCCGGAAGCGGTCCGCGTCTGGCGCGAGGAGACCTGGCCGGCGATCCGGGCCAAGGCGAAGGCGGAGAACGCCGAGGTTCTCTTCGGTGACCAGGGCGGGACCCGCTCGGACCAGGTCACCGGCCGCACCTGGGGCGCCAAAGGCTCCACCTCCATCGTCCGCCGGACCGGGAACCGGTTCTCCGTGAACGCGATGTCCGCGATCAGCACCCGCGGCCGGACGCACTTCATGGTCTTCACCGAGTCGTTCGACGCGAAGGTGATGTGCCGCTTCCTCTCCCGGCTCGTCGGGCACTTCGACCACAAGGTCCACTTGATCGTCGACCGGCACTCGGCCCACCGCTCGAAGACCGTCCGGGCCTGGCTCGCCGACCACCAGGACCAGATCGAGCTGCACTTCCTGCCCTCGTACTCACCCGAACTGAACCCCGGCGAGCTGGTCAACGCCGACCTGAAACGCAGCCTGTCCCACACCCACCGGGCCAGGAACCAGGCCGAACTCGTCGCCGAAACCCGCAGGTTCTTCCACCGCCGACAACGTCAGCCACACATCGTCCGCGGCTACTTCGGCGGCCCGCACGTCCGCTACGTCCTGGACGAGAACCCCATGAGTTTCTGATCACTGACTTCAGCTCGTCGGGGTGAATCTTTGCGAAGCCCGTGATGGGTGTGGGTGGGCGGCTGTATCCGTGTGGTGTGAGATATGCGGATGGGGGCGGGCTGACTCCTGCGGGACGTCGGCGCCGGGAGTCGGTGCGGATGCAGGCGGCCGAGTTGTACGAGCAGGAGATCAAGCCGTCGGAGGTCGCACGGCGGTTGTGGGTGAGCGTGAAGTCGGCTTACCACTGGCACCAGTTGTGGCGGGACGGCGGTCGTGAGGCGCTGGCCTCCCGCGGCCCGAGCGGATCGCGATGCCAGCTGTCCCCGCGCTGTCTGGAGAAACTGGCCGGGTATCTCGAGGAGGGGCCGGCCGAGCATGGCTGGGTGGAGGATCAGGTGTGGACCGCGGCGAGGGTGGCCACGCTGATCGGCAGGAAGTTTCCACGTCTCCTACAGCGTCTCGGGTGCCACCAGGCTGATGCACCGGCTCGGCTTCAGCCCCCAGGTCCCCGCGCGGCGGGTCGCCGAGCGCGACGAGCAGGCTGTGACCGCCTGGAGGGAGGCGACCTGGGCGGAGGTGAAAGAGCCCAGGCGGCCTGCGGAGGTTACATCTGCTTCGAGGATGAAGCCGGGTTCACCCGCCGACCGCCCAAAGGACGTACCTGGGGCCGGCGCGGCCACACCCCGGTCGTGACCGTCAGCGGACGACGCTCAGGACGCCTGTCGGTGGCCGGACTGATCGCGATGCGGCCGGGCTCCCGCACGCGGCTGTGCCACCGCCTGCGTACCCACCCCGCTGGCAAAGGCGCACGCCGCAGCATGGGCGAGCGCGACTTCATCGCGCTGATCGACGGCACCCACCACCTCGTCCAGGCGCCGATCGTGCTGGTCTGGGACCGCCTGAACACCCACGTCTCCCACGCCATGCGTGAGTTGATCGCCCAGCGCGAATGGCTGACGGTGTTCCTGCTCCCCGCCTACTCACCCGATCTCAACCCCGTGGAATGGGTATGGGCACACGTCAAACGCAGCCTGGCCAACCTCGCAGTGGTCGCCCTCGACCGGCTCGAAACGCTGGTCCGCAACCGGCTCAAGCGCCTCCAGTACCGGTCCCACACCCTCGACGGCTTCATAGCCGGTACCGGCCTGACCCTCGTCGATCCAGCGTCACCTTGACGAGCCGAAGCCAGCAATAGCCCCAGGTAATGGCCCTGCATGGTTACCCTGGGGCGCTTTGTTCATCTTCCGTCTTACGGATTACGCGGTTACGCGGTTACGCGTAAGCGCGGTAGCGAATCTATGCAGTAACGCGCACGCTGACCGTATGCCTGATCTTGACCGCTCACGGAACCTCTGGCCGCAGATCCTCACCGACCTGCGCCGACGGTTGCATGCCGGGGAGTGGGCGCCGGGTGAACGCTTCCCTGGAGCCGTGACACTCGCAGCGGAGTACGGGACGGCTCAGGCTACGACGCAGAAAGCGGTTGTCGCGCTATGTGCGGAAGGTTGGCTGCGCCTGGAAGTCGGGCAGGGAAACTACGCCGCCGACCCACTCCCCGCCACTGGAGACACATGACCCACGGATCATGTCCCCTGTGATGGTGGAGCTGATCATTCGAGGGCGCCGAGCCTGCATACCCATGCTCACCCTGATCGACCAAGCCCGGCTCTGGGAGCCACGTCGCCTCCGATTCCGCCTATGCTCCGTGGCCGCCCAGCTCGTCACCACCGGCCGACGCCGGATCCTCCGTCTCGCCCGTCACTGGCCCTGGACGGTTGAGATCACCACAGCTCTCGAACGTCTCGCTCTCGCTCTTCTGCCAAAACCAGACTGACCAACGGATTCACCGGCCTTTACGAGAAGAGGACCCAGCCCGAAGCAGTGGAGCCCTGCGTCCACCCGAGACGACACTCGACCCCTCGGCCTGCCGGCCTCAACCACCGACAACTAAAAATTTTTCTCACGTGGCGAGTTTCGCGAGCTTCTTGTAGCAGGTCAATACTGCTGCGAGCCCGAGGATGACCAAGAAGTGGCTGCCTTTGCGCTCGTACCGGACGGTGAGGCGGCGGTAGCCGAGGAGCCAGGCAATCGACCGCTCGATCTTCCAGCGGTGCCAGCCGAGACGCTCGCCGGACTCGACGCCGGGCCGGGCGATGCGCGGGACGATGTTCCTTCCCCACAGCCACGTCAGGTGTCTGGCGGAGTAGTACGCCTTATCAGCCCGAAGCTTCGCGGGCCGACGCCGTCGCGGTCCGCATCGTAAACGGATCGCGGGTATGCCCAGGACCAGCGATAGCAGGGCCTGGCTGTCGTGGACGTTCGCGCCAGGCACACCGAGCGCGAGGGATAAGCCCTGGGCTGTCGGACAGGACATGCAGTTTGCTGCCCTTCTTGCTCCGGTCGACCGGATTGCGCCCGGTCAGCGATCCCACTTTTTTCGCGCGGACCGAGGCCGCGTCCACGATGGCCGAGGTCCAGTCCAACTCACCACGGGCACCGAGCTCGGGCCTTGACCCCGAATCCTGAACACGGGTTATGCGGCTTGTGCCAGCGTAGTTGGTGTGCGGTGGAGGGCGTTCTCGTAGGCGATCGGTGATCGTTGTCCGAGGCGGGAGTGTCGGCGTCGGGTGTTGTAGCGGTGGAGCCATCGGAAGGCGTCGAGTCGGGCCTGGCGGTCGTCGGGCCAGCTTTTCCGGCCCTGAAGCGTCTCGCGTTTGAAGGTCGCGTTGAAGGACTCGGCGAGTGCGTTGTCCGCGCTGGACCCGATTGCGCTCATGCTCCGCCGCACCCCTGCTGACCTGCAGGCTTCGGCGAAAATCCTGCTCGTGTACTGAGCTCCGTGGTCGGTGTGCATGATCGATCCGGCGAGGCTGCCGCGGGTGCGGATCGCCGCGGCCAGGGCGTCGGTGACGAGGTCCGCGCGCATGTGGTCGGCGATAGCCCAGCCGGCCAGACGGCGCGAGGCGAGGTCGATGACGGTCGCCAGGTAGCAGAACTTCCCGCCCTCGACGGGCAGGTAGGTGATGTCGCCGACGTACTTCGTGTTCGGCTTGTCCGCGGTGAAGTCGCGGCTGATCAGGTCCGGGGCCTTGGCGGCGGCCGGGTCGGGGACGGTGGTGCGGTGTCGGCGGCGCAACCGGACTCCTTCGATCCCGGACGCCCGCATGAGTCTGGCGACGCGCTTGTGGTTGACCGCGACACCGTTCTCCTCGCGGAGCTCGGCGGTGATCCTCGGGGCTCCGTAGGTGCCGTCCGATTCCTGGTGCACCGCCCGTATCCGGGTGGCGAGCTTCGCGTCGGCCGCCTGCCGGGCGGCCCGGTCGGCAGCCGTCCGGCGCCAGTAGTAGAAGCTCGAGCGGCTGACGCCGAGGATGCTGCAGAGCCGCTTCACGCCGTAACGGCGCTGGAGGTCGGCGACACACTGGAAGCGGTTCACCAGCGCGTCTCCCCGGCGAAATACTTCGCCGCTTTGCGCAGGATCTCCCGTTCCTCCTCCAGCTCACGGACCTTCTTCCGCAGAGCCGCATTCTCCGCCTCCAGCGGGGCCGGCGGCAGGGCTGGTTCCTGCGTCCGCCGTCCTCGGGGACGGCTCACCCCGGCTGCCCGAACCCAGTTCCGCAGCGTCTCCGGGTTGATCCCCAGATCGGCTGCGACCGACCTGATCGTCGCTTCCGGCCGCGATTCGTACAGCGCGACCGCATCCGCCTTGAACTGCGGCGGATAATTCTTCATGACCACGAGATGTCCGTTCTCAGATCCTCAGGATCCAGTGTCTCGTGTGTCCAACATCCGGGGTCAAGGCCCCTCGTCCAGCACGGCCCGGTGCAGGCGCCGCCACAACCCGTCCTTCGTACACGCGGAGAACCGGCGGTGCGCGGTGGCCGACGAGAGGCCGAACGTCTCCGGTAGATGCCGCCACGCACACTCGCTGGTCAGCACGTACACCACAGCGGTGAGCACCGCCCGCTCATCCACCAACGCAGTCCCTCCACCCTGCGGGCACGAGGTGAACGAAGGAAACAACGGCGCGACGAGCGACCAGAGTTCGTCAGGAACCAGCCGGTGCGAAAGATCGAGACTAGACGGGCTTGGCTTGATCAGATCGCAGATCAGCAAGAATCAATCGGCTAATGCCACCTCCATAGAGAGGGCACGGAGAGGATCACCCAGTTCCCCCTGAGTGCACCATTTACACAAGGCCACTATTAAGCCAACGGCCAGCAGTAAAAACCGCGGTCTTTGCGGCGAGGAATCGACCCCACTCAACACTCTCTCTCGAAAATGCGATAGAACAGACCTGTCATGATCATGACTTTCAGACCGTAGCCAGACAAGGGGATTTCACATGCTCAAGAGAGCGTTCACCATAGCCGGGCTTGTGGTTGCGGGGACGATCGTCCCGCTGGCCACAGCGGCGCCCGCATCCGCCACAGTTGCCCAATGCACGGGCGTCTTGCAAAATCTCGGGTACACGGTAGGAGCCAGGGCAACCACGGCTTGCACCTTCCCTGCCACGAAACAGCTCGGCCAGACCGTGCCTCACTGGAATTGCATAATTCAACTCCAGGCCATCCGTGTGAGCAACAGCGACGCGAACACAGCTTGTTCGTGGGCGTAAGTAAGCATCGCTCACACCTGTAGATAAGGAGGCTGCCCGTGGAACATTGCCCGGGCAGCCTCCTTCTTTATGTGCCGTAAGGTGGTGGGACGCTCCGCGAGCGTGCAGAACGCACCACCGAACCATTCAACTACTTGACCTACGCCGTCTTCTGCTCCCCCGACCCACGCCCCCGCGAATCCCGCGGGATCAGGGTCGGGTTGACGTTGGAGAGGACCACGTCCGCGGTGATCACCACGCGGGCGACGTCCTTGCGGGACGGGACCTCGTACATGACGCCCTGGAGGACTTCCTCCATGATGGCGCGCAGGCCGCGGGCACCGGTCTGACGGAGGATCGCCTGGTCGGCGATGGCCTCGAGGGCCTCGCGCTCGAAGTCCAGCTCCACGCCGTCGAGTTCGAAGAGGCGCTGGTACTGCTTGACGAGCGCGTTGCGCGGCTCGACGAGGATCTGGAGCAGGGCCTCGCGGTCGAGGTTGTGGACCGAGGTGATGACCGGGAGCCGGCCGATGAACTCGGGGATCATGCCGAACTTGACCAGGTCCTCCGGCATGACCTGCTCGAACCGGTCCTTGTCCTCCAGCTCCCGCTTGGAGCGGATGGTGGCGCCGAAGCCGATGCCCTTGGCCCCCGCACGGCCCTCGATGATCTTCTCCAGCCCGGAGAAGGCACCGCCCACGATGAACAGCACGTTCGTCGTGTCGATCTGGATGAACTCCTGGTGCGGGTGCTTGCGGCCGCCCTGCGGCGGGACGGACGCCGTGGTGCCCTCGAGGATCTTCAGCAGGGCCTGCTGGACGCCCTCGCCGCTCACGTCACGCGTGATCGACGGGTTCTCGCTCTTGCGCGCGACCTTGTCGATCTCGTCGATGTAGATGATGCCGGTCTCGGCCTTCTTGACGTCGTAGTCGGCGGCCTGGATCAGCTTCAGCAGGATGTTCTCGACGTCCTCGCCGACGTACCCGGCCTCGGTGAGGGCGGTGGCGTCCGCGATCGCGAACGGGACGTTCAGCATGCGGGCCAGGGTCTGGGCGAGGAGGGTCTTGCCGGAGCCGGTGGGGCCCAGCAGCAGGATGTTGGACTTCGCCAGCTCGATGGCGTCCTCGCGGCCCTGCGCGCCGCCGTTCTCCCCCGCCTGGACCCGCTTGTAGTGGTTGTAGACGGCGACGGAGAGGGCCTTCTTGGCCGATTCCTGGCCGACCACGTATCCCTCGAGGAACTCGTAGATCTCGCGGGGCTTGGGCAGTTCCTCCCAGCGGACCTCACTGGTCTCGGCGAGCTCTTCCTCGATGATCTCGTTGCAGAGGTCGATGCACTCGTCGCAGATGTACACACCGGGCCCTGCGATGAGCTTCTTGACCTGCTTCTGGCTCTTGCCGCAGAACGAGCACTTGAGCAGATCGCCGCCGTCACCGATGCGTGCCACGGTGTGCTTCCCCTTCGCCTGGGAGCCGCCTGGACGTCAACGCCCAACGACTCCTGGTGCTGCCTTATGTCCGACGGTACCTTGCCGGGCCCCCCGTTCGGGCCCCCCTCGGCACGGTTCGCTTCGACGCGGACCGTCATGAACCATGCCAAGGGGCGGCAGACAATACAGCCTCCCGGGCCCCACGCGTCAGCGCAGGCTGGAGTTGTCCATTTTCCGGGTGGTGATGATCTGGTCGATCAGACCGTAGTTCAGCGCGTCCTCGGCCGTGAGGATCTTGTCGCGCTCGATGTCCTCGCGGATCTTCTCGACCGGCGTGGTGGAGTGCTTGGCCAGCATGTCCTCGAGCTGCGAACGCATCCGGAGGATCTCGTTGGCGGCGATCTCCAGGTCGGAGACCTGGCCGCGGCCGGTCTCGCTGTACGGCTGGTGGATCAGCACGCGGGCGTTCGGAAGCGCCATGCGCTTGCCGGGCGTACCGGCGGCGAGCAGGACCGCGGCGGCGGAGGCCGCCTGGCCCATGCAGACCGTCTGCACGTCGGGCTTCACGTACTGCATGGTGTCGTAGATCGCCGTGAGGGCGGTGAAGGAGCCGCCGGGGCTGTTGATGTAGACGGAGATGTCCCGGTCGGGGTCCATCGACTCCAGGCACAGCAGCTGCGCCATGACGTCGTTGGCGGAGGCGTCGTCGATCTGCACGCCGAGGAAGATCACGCGCTCCTCGAAGAGCTTCGCGTACGGGTCGTACTCGCGGATGCCCTGGGAGGTGCGCTCGACGAAGCGCGGGATGACGTAGCGGGACTCGGCCGCGGGGCCGGTGTACTCGGCACGGGTGCGGTCGTACAGGCCGCTGCCGGGGAAGTCGTTCACAGTGTCTCCTGGAAAGGGGCTGAGGCGGTGGGCCGGGGCTGCTGGGGCTGCCACCGGGCCCTCGGAGCCGGTCCGGGCCGGTCCGGGCGGGTCTGCTCGGAGCCGGTCCCGTCCGGGTCGGGGTCCGGTGGGGGTCCTACGGGGCCGTGTGGCTCCCGTGGGCCGCTCAGGCCGCCCCGGTGCCGCCGCCGCCCGGCATGCCCGCGGCCGTGGGAATGACGTCGTCGATGAGGCCGTACTCCTTGGCCTCGAAGGCGTCGAACCAGCGGTCGCGGTCCGAGTCGCGGGTGATCTGCTCGATCGTCTGGCCCGTGTGCTGCGAGGTGAGCTCGGCCATGCGCTTCTTGGTGTGCAGCAGCCGCTCGGCGTGGATCTTGATGTCCGAGGCCGAGCCGGCCAGGCCGGCCGACGGCTGGTGGATCAGGATCTCCGCGTTCGGCAGCGCGAAGCGCTTGCCGGGCGTGCCCGCGCTGAGCAGGAACTGCCCCATCGAGGCCGCGAGGCCCATGGCGATGGTCACCACGTCGTTCTTGATGAACTGCATGGTGTCGTAGATCGCCATGCCGGCGGTGATCGAGCCGCCGGGGCTGTTGATGTAGAGGAAGATGTCCTTGTCCGGGTCGGCGGCAAGGAGCAGCAGCTGTGCGGTGATCTTGTTGGCGATGTCGTCGTCGACCGGCTGGCCGAGGAAGATGATCCGCTCGCCGAGCAGCCGGTTGTAGACCTGGTCGCCGAGGCCACCACCGATGGAAGGCTCGCCGGCGGCTGAAGGCATCAGATTCGTCACGTATCCACCTGCTCGTCTTACGACGGCGCCGGGCCGTCTCACGTGTTCTGCCGGGGCGTGGGGCCGTCCGGCCGTGCTCGCGGACTCCCCTGCCCTCGTACTCATGGACCCTAACGCGCGGGCTCCTTCGGGGAATCCCGGAGCGGGGGGTGTTCGCTGTGAGCGCAGGGTGCTCCGCCGGGTGCGCCGGGTCCCCGCATCGTGGGCGTATCCACCGGTGGAGATCCGGCAGGGCGCTTCCGACGGATCTCCGGGGAGGTAGGAGCGGCGTGTTCGGCGGGCCGGGAGCGCGTCGCCGGGCGTCGCGACGCCACGGGGGCCCGGCAGGGAGCGCCTCGGGCCGGGGCGGCCGGTGGCGCCCACGCGGCGGATCCGCACACCGGTACGGCCCCCGCGCCCCTGGGGCGGCTGCCCTGCCGTACGGCAGACGGGCCCCGGCATGAATGCCCGGGGCCCGTCGTGTGTCCGTCAGAGGCGACGCGAGGGTCAGCCCTCGGTCTTCTCCTCGGCCTTGTCGGCCTTGGCGTCGGCGTCGTCGGCCTTGGCGTCGGCCTTGTCGGCCTTGGCGTCGGCGGGGGCCTCGTCGGCGTCCGCGGCGGGGGCCTCGGTGCCCTCGCCCTCTTCCTCCTCGTCGTCGAGGTCGACGATCTCGCCGTTGGTGTCCTTGACCACGGCCTTCTCGACCACGGAGGCCAGGGCCTTGCCGCGGGCGACCTCACCGACCAGGAGCGGAACCTGGCCGCCCTCGACGACCGCCTGGGCGAACTGGTCGGGGGACATGCCGGAGGAGGCCGCACGCCGCATGAGGTGCTCGGTGAGCTCCTCCTGGTTGACGTTGTGCTTCTCCTGGTTGACCAGCTGGTCGAGGACGAACTGGGTCTTGATGCCCTTGACCGCGGCCTCGCGGGTCTCGGCGTCGAACTCCTCGGCGGTCTTGCCCTGGATCTCGAGGTACTTCTCGAGGTCGAGGCCCATCTGGCCGAGCTGGTGGTGCTCGAGGTTGTGCTTACGGGTGTTGACCTCGTCCTCGAGCAGCTTCTCGGGGACGGGGACCTCGACCAGCTCGAGCAGCTTGTCCAGGACGCGCTCCTGGGCCTGCGTGGCCTGGTCGTACTGCTTCATGTTCTCCAGGCGCTTGCGGCTGTCCGCGCGCAGTTCCTCGAGGGTGTCGAACTCGGAGGCCAGCTGCGCGAACTCGTCGTCCAGCTCGGGCAGTTCGCGCTTGGCGACCTGGGTGACCTTCACGGTGACCTCGGCCTCCTTGCCCGCCGCGGAGCCGCCCTTGAGCTCGGAGGTGAAGGTGGCCTCCTGGTCGGCCGACAGGCCCGTCACCGCGGCGTCGACGCCGTCCAGCAGCTCGCCGGAGCCGATGGTGTAGGAGACGCCGCTGGCGATGCCGTCCTCGAGGACCTCGCCGTCGACCTTGGCCTCGAGGTCGATCGTGACGACGTCGCCGTCCTCGGCGGCGCGCTCGACCGGGGCGGTGGAGGCGAAGCGCTCACGCAGCTCCTCGACGGCCTTGTCGACGTCCTCCTCGCTGACCTCGACGGCGTCGACCTCGACCTCGATGCCGGAGTAGTCCGGGATCTCGATGGTCGGGCGGATGTCGACCTCGGCGGTGAAGTTCAGCGTCTCGCCGTCCTTCAGCTCCGTGATGTCGACCTCGGGCTGGCCCAGCGGGTTCAGCTCGGCCTCGTTGACCGCGTCGGTGTAGAACTTCGGGAGCGCGTCGTTGACCGCCTCCTCCAGCACCGCACCGCGGCCGAACCGCTGGTCGATGACCCGGGCCGGGACCTTGCCCTTGCGGAAGCCCTTCACCGTGACCTGCTGGTTGATCTTCTTGTACGCCGCGTCGAGGCTGTCCTTGAGCTCCTCGAAGGGCACCTCGACAGTGAGCCGAACCCGAGTCGGGTTCAGGGTCTCCACGGCGCTCTTCACGGTTCGGTCTCCTTGGTGGCTGACTTCTGGATTTCTGCCGGGACCAGAACGGTCCGGCCGATTCGCAGCCCGGAGACTTCAGACGCTGAGCACACGGGCGTGCAGCTTGCATAGTAACGGCAGCGACTACAGCGACCCAAAGCCGATCACTGGCGGTGATCAGGTGACTGGTCGGGGTGGCGGGATTTGAACCCACGGCCTTCCGCTCCCAAAGCGGACGCGCTACCAAGCTGCGCCACACCCCGTCTGGTGCGACACGTAGGGTACATGCCGGCGCCCGGTCGGGGCGCCGCATTCACCGGGCGTGGCGCACGGCCCGGCGCGGCGCCGGGACCGGGACGGGCACCGGGTGTGCGACGAGGGCGCACCACCCGCTACGATGCCTGTCAGTACCGCGGCCCCAGGGCCCGCGGTGCGTGATGTGCGGGCGTAGCTCAATGGTAGAGCCCTAGTCTTCCAAACTAGCTACGCGGGTTCGATTCCCGTCGCCCGCTCCACACGGCACAGGGCCGGCCGGGGGTTCACTCCTCCGGCCGGCCCTGTGCGCGTTCTCGGACAGCGGCAGGGCCGGGCACCGGCGGAGGGCCTCAGAAGCTGATCGAGTTGACCATGTCCGCCAGCGAGTTCATGAAGCGGTTGATGGACGGCGCCATGCCGGTGGAGGCGAGGAAGAAACCGAAGAGGATCGCGACGATCGCAGGGCCGGCCTTGATGGAGCCGCCTCTGATCAGCACCACGAGGATGACCGCCAACAGCACCACCACAGACAGTGAAATGGCCACAACTGATCACACCCCTGGTCGGTCCGCTCGTCCGGTCCGGGTGACGCATCCCCGCGCGCCCCGCCAGAACCATCGTGCCACCAACAGGGCCGGGCTATGCGGCCAGTGACGCATCATCCGCCTCACATCGGCCGCGCCGCGCGTGCGCGCGCCGGCCCGGGAGGGAAACGGACCGGGCGCGACCGGGCACCGGGCGCGCCCCGTACGAAGCCAACGGCAGGATCTCGCACGGCAATTCGACTCACCACCCGCAGGCGGAATTCGACCGGGCCCGTGCCGTATCCACGCAACGCGTCCGCGGCTCTTCCCTTTTGCCGCCTCCGCACCCCGGCATATCACCGGGCAGGCCGCGGAGAGGAAGGGAGCCGACATCCCGCGGGCTCGCACGATGAGGCATATGCACCGTTCACCCTGGGGCCGATCGACGCATAACAGGCACACCGGATGCTCTGGAACCCTGCTCGTGCAGTGCGTTGGGCGTGCGCCGGCCGTCACGGCGACAGGGCCGTCGATATCCGCCGATCGCGGGTATCCGGAAGGGAGAACCGGAACCACGTGGGATTTTCACGCCTTTCACGGCGAACTCCAGAATGCCTCACATGTTCCGCGCCGCCCCGTCCCCCAGAAGCGCGGCGAGTGCGCCGGTCTCCTCCCGAGCTCCCGGCGGGTGGCCCGTGACCGACTCGCCTCGACCGGACGGCGGCCGCGGAGCGTCCGGAGCGCCGGGCTCCGGCGAGCGGCGGGACGCGTTCTCCGGCAGCGCCGAGGACCCGGCGGTCGTGCTGGTGGCCACAGGCCACTCCCGGGAGCCCGTCACGGGTGGCAGCCGGCCCCCGGAGGCCGCGTACACGGTCGTGTACGCGTGGCACGTGCCGGCCGTCGCTCCGCGTCCGGTCAGGCCGGCCGGTCCGGCCGGTCGCCCGCCACGAGGCCGAGGAGAGTGCGCATCCGCGCGTACTTCTCGGTCAGCCGGGTGCGGGTCTGCCCGTCGAGCACCGCCAGCCGCACCGGATCGGCGTTGTGCGCCAGGTCCGCCTCCTTCACGAGGAGCGCGCCGGGCGTCGCGAGGATGCGGGCCGCGTACACCTCGGGCGGCTCCCCGGACCGTTTGGTGACCGCGAGGACGATGTCCTTGGTCCGCCGGGACAGTGCCGCTTCCCGGAGCCACTCCTGCGACAGCTTGCCGTCCTCGACGGCGTCGTGCAGCCAGGCCGCCGCGACCTGCTCCTCGTCGCCGCCGCGCGCCGCGACGCCCTCGGCGACGGCCCTCAGGTGCTCGGCGTACGGCACGCCCGCCTTGTCGGTCTGGCCCTCGTGCACGGCGCGAGCGGTGGCCTCGATCTGGGCGGGGGTCAGCAGGTTGCGCGGTGTCCCGTTCACCCTTCCAGTGTCCCTCGCCTGCGACGACGAACAGACCGGAGGACGGCAGAAGAGTGGTGGCGCCGAGCCGTGGGGCCTCCGGTCGGCGGGTCAGCGGGTCGCGGCGGCCGTCGGGCCCTCGCGGCAGATCAGCAGGAGCGCCCGGTCGTCGTTGACGTCCTTGGCGACCGCTTCGATGAGGTGCCAGGCCGCTCCGTGGAAGCCGCCGGCGACATAGCGGTCGGCCTCGCCGGTGAGGCGGTCGATGCCTTCGACGATGTCCCGCTCCGACGTCTCCACCAGGCCGTCGGTGAACAGCATCAGCACGTCGCCGGCGCGCAGTGAGCCCTTCACCGGGTCGAACTGGGCGCCGTCGTAGACACCGAGGAGCGGGCCGTCGGCCGTCTTCTCCTCCCATTTGCCGCTGCCCGCGCTGAGTTGGAGGCCCGGCGGATGTCCGGCGGAGTACAGCTCGTAGTCGCCGGAGTCCAGGTCGAGGACGAGGTGGATGGAGGTGGCGAAGCCCTCCTCCCATTCCTGGCGGAGGAGGTAGCCGTTGGCGGCCGGCAGGAAGGCGTGCGGCGGGAGGCTGCCGAGCAGGCCGCCGAAGGCGCCGGACAGCAGCAGGGCACGCGATCCGGCGTCCATGCCCTTGCCGGACACGTCGGTCAGGACGACTTCCAGCGTGCGCCCGCCGTTGGTGCGGGCGGCGACCACGAAGTCGCCCGAGAAGGACTGGCCGCCCGCGGGGCGCAGGGACATCTCCCGGTGCCATCCGCTGGGCAGGGTCGGCAACTGGCTCTGGACGCGGATGCGTTCACGCAGGTCGAACAGCATGGTGCCGCCCCGCCGCCAGGGCACGCCGACCCGGCTGCGGAACTGGGCGACGACCAGGCCGAAGAAGCCTCCGGCGGCCACCACGAGGACGACGCCGGGGGTGACCCGGGAGGCGCCCTCGGTGTACGGGCCGAGGCGGACGGCCTCCACGATCAGCGCGGTTGCCGCCGCCGCGTACAGGCCGAGCAGGCTCGCCGGGCGCAGCAGCAGCCCGCCGGCGACGATCGGCAGGACCAGGGCGGAGGGCGCGAACCACACGGAGTTGGCGAGGGTCGCCGCCGCGATGAGCGGGATCGTCAGCAGCAGCCCCGCGAGGGCTATCCAGTCGGAGCCGTCCCCACGGAAGTAGTCGACGGCGGCCCGGCGCATGCCGACGCGGGCCCGGTGCCACTGCTTCTTCACCCGGGCCGTCAACGTGTCGGCTTCTGCGCGCCTCTCTCGTCCTGCTGCCATCAGTTCGGGACCCTATCCATCGGACCGGCCACTTGGCACGGGAGGTCCTGGTTGTCCCTCGTTGGGGGACCGACTTCACAGTCAACTTCACCGGGGGCCCTCGCGGGGGGCGTCCGGCGGAAAATCTCTAACGGTGTTGGCAGGCGGGGCACCAGAAGAGGTTACGGGCGGCGAGAGGGGCGGTGCGGATCTCGCCGCCGCAGAGGTGGCAGGGCTGATGGGCCCGGCGGTAGACGTACACCTCGCCGCCGTGGTCGTCGACGCGCGGCGGGCGGCCCATCGCCTCCGGGGTGTGCTGCGGACTGACGGTGTCGATGCGGTTGTTGCGGACGCCCTCGCGCATCAGTCCGACCAGATCGGTCCAGAGCGCGTCCCACTCGGCGGGGGTGATGTCCCGGCCCGCGCGGTAGGGGTCGATGCGGTGCCGGAAGAGGACCTCGGCGCGGTAGACGTTTCCGACGCCGGCGATGACCTTCTGGTCCATGAGGAGCGCGGCGATCGTCGTACGGCTGCGGCTGATCCTGCGGTAGGCGGCGTCCGGTTCGGCGTCCGGGCGCAGAGGGTCGGGGCCCAGGCGGTCGTGTGCCGCCCGCTTCTCGGGGCCGGTGATCAGGGCGCAGGTGGCGGGTCCGCGGAGGTCGGCGTACGCCGTGGGGTGCGCGAGGCGCAGGCGGACGGTGTCCGTGGGCGGGGGCACGGGGGCCGGGCCCAGGGTGACCTTGCCGAAGAGGCCGAGGTGGATGTGGACCCAGGCGGTGTGCTCGGGGTCGGGGTCACGGAAGCCGAGGAAGAGGTGCTTGCCGTGGGCGTCGGCGGTGTGCAGGGGGGTGCGGTCGAGGAGGGCGGCGGCGTCGCTGAACTTGCCCTGGGGGCTGGTGACGCGCAGGGGGCTGCCGTCGGCGAAGGCGGCGGCGTAGTCCTCGGCCAGCCGGTGGATGGTGTGGCCCTCCGGCACGGGTCCGGTCCCTTCCTTCTCTGCTCTCTTCCGCTCTCGTCCGCCGTCGCCGGCCACGGCCTGCCGGGGCCGGCGCGTCCGTCCGCCCCGCCGTGGTGGGAGCTGCTGCTCCCCGGCGGGGCGCGGACGGGCCGGGCGCGGACGGGCCGGGCGCCGGCTACTGCTGGGGGTGGTGGGGCGGGATCGGGGGAAGGTCGCCGGTGGTCTCGTAGTCCGCGAGCATGTCGATGCGGCGGCTGTGGCGCTCGTCGCCCGAGAACGGGGTGCCCAGGAAGATCTCGACGAACTTCGTCGCCTCGTCCGTGGTGTGCATGCGCGCACCCACCGCGACCACGTTGGCGTCGTTGTGCGTGCGGCCCAGCGCCGCGGTCTCCTCGCTCCACGCCAGGGCCGCCCGTACGCCCTTGACCTTGTTCGCGGCGATCTGCTCACCGTTGCCGGAGCCGCCGATCACGATGCCGAGGCTGCCGGGGTCGGCGGCGGTCCGCTCGGCCGCGCGCAGGCAGAAGGGCGGGTAGTCGTCCTGGGCGTCGTAGAGGTGGGGCCCGCAGTCGACGGGCTCGTGCCCCGCCTCCTCGAGCCACGCGGCGAGGTGGTTCTTGAGTTCGTATCCGGCATGGTCGGAACCGAGGTACACGCGCATGCTCCGAGTGTGCCACGGCGGATCGCGCGCGGGAGCGGCGGGGCGGGGGCACGGGCACGGGACGCGAGGGGTGGGAGCGGGGGCACCGTGCGCCGGCCACCGCGGGCGCGGAGCGGCGACGCGCGCCGCCCCGCCCTGCCCCGCCCCGAGCCGGCGCGGAGCGACCGGCACGACGGGGCCGCGTTCCTCGCGGCCGGGACGGCCGGGTCGTGGTGGTCACGGCGGCCACGGCGGCGGGAGGGCCGGCCGGCCCCGCCGGCAGGCCCCGCCGGTGGCACCGCCCCATGAGCCCCGGGAACACGGAAGGAGGCCGGCCGGGCGCTGTACGCGCGCCCGGCCGGCCTCCTTCCTGCTTGTCCGTCCGTGCCGGATCGGCCCGAGGAATCCTGCCGTCAGCGCTTGTTGACGAACCGCCAGGCGGTGGGGAGCACTCCCATGGCCAGGGCCGCCTTCAGGGCGTCGCCGATGAGGAACGGGGTGAGGCCGGCCGCGACCGCGGCGGAGGCGGACATGCCGGTGGCCAGCGCCAGGTAGGGCACGCCGACGGCGTAGATGACCGCCGAGCCGAGCAGCATGGTGCCCGCCGTCCGCCAGGCGGAGCGGTCGGCGCCGCGGCGGGCGAGGGAGCCCACCACGACCGCGGCCAGCAGCATGCCGAGGACGTAGCCGAACGACGGCATCCCGATGCCGGACCCGCCCTCGGCGAACCACGGCACGCCGGCGGCGCCCGCCATCGCGTACAGCGCGAGGGCGAACAGACCGCGCCGGGCACCGAGGGCGGTGCCGACGAGGAGCGCGGCGAAGGTCTGGCCGGTCACCGGGACCGGGGAGCCCGGGACGGGGACGGCGAGCTGGGCGGCGACGCCGGTGAGCGCGGCACCCCCGACGACGAGGGCGACGTCCCGTACGCGGGACGCCGGGACGAGGTCGGCGAGGACCAGGCCGACTCGGATTCCGCCCTGCTGGGGCAGAGCGGATGGGGCGGCTGCGGTGCTCATGGGGACTCCGCGGAGGTGAGGGCGGTTCGGGACACCGCGACGCTATCCCAGCGTCCTCGCGCCGATCACCGTCAGCGCTCGACAAAGGCTCCGGCACGCCCGTGGTGGGCTCCGGACAAAGAACTCCCGCCAACCCGGGTACGGGGTGATGCCGGTCACTGAGGCGACGTGGCCTCTCCTACAGGACCCGGTCGGTCGGCGTCTGTAGGGTCCCGCCAAAGCGGCCGGCTCCGGTTTCCCTCCGCCGGCAGGCAGAGGCGGAGCCGGCCGACGAGCCCGCGGCCGCAGTCGCAGTCGCAGTCGCAGTCGCAGCCACAGCCACAGCCACAGCCACAGCCACAGCCATCAGGTAACCGGAACGCTACCCTCCGCACCGAGCGCGTCCACATGCTGGACACCCCTCTCCGGCGCCCGGGAGGGACACCCAGACTGACCTGGTTTTTGCCGTCTCCCGTATTGGACGAGCCGTGTCCGTGCCCAGCCCCTCCACCGAGACACCCGAGCCACCCGAGGCCCCCCGCACACCCGACACGTCACCGCAGGAAGGCGTCCCGCTCTCCCACGGCCTCAAGCAGCGTCATCTGTCGATGATCGCCCTGGGCGGGGTGATCGGGGCCGGGCTGTTCGTCGGCTCCGGCGCGGGCATCGCCGCCGCGGGACCGTCGATCGTCGTCGCCTACGCCCTCTCCGGCCTGCTGGTGATGCTGGTGATGCGGATGCTCGGCGAGATGTCGGCCGCGTACCCGTCGTCGGGTTCGTTCTCGGCGCACGCCGAGCGGGCGATCGGGCCCTGGGCGGGCTTCGCCTCGGGCTGGGCGTTCTGGGTGCTGCTGTGCACGGCGGTCGGCCTGGAGGGCATCGGCGCCGCGAAGATCGTCACCGGCTGGCTCCCGGGCACGCCCGAGTGGGCGTGGGTGGCGCTGTTCATGGTGATGTTCTGCGCCACGAACCTCGCGGCCGTGGGGAAGTTCGGCGAGTTCGAGTTCTGGTTCGCGGCACTGAAGGTCGGCGCGATCTCGCTGTTCCTGGTGCTCGGCGCACTGGCCGTCGCGGGCGTCCTGCCGGGCACCGACTCCCCGGGCGCCTCGAACCTCACCCCGCTGTTCCCGAACGGCGGCGAGGGGCTGGTGATCGGCCTGCTCGCGTCCGTCTTCGCGTACGGAGGCCTGGAGACGGTCACCATCGCCGCGGCGGAGTCGGAGAACCCGGTCAAGGGTGTCGCGCGCGCGGTCCGTACGGCGATGTGGCGGATCGCGCTGTTCTACGTCGGCTCGATGGCGGTCGTCGTCGCCCTGGTCCCGTGGGACTCGCCGGCGGTCGTCGAGCAGGGCCCGTACGTCGCCGCCCTGGACCGGCTCGGCATCCCGGGCGCCGGGCAGCTGATGAACGTCGTGGTGCTGGTGGCGCTGCTGTCCGCGATGAACGCCAACATCTACGGCGCCTCGCGCATCGGCTACTCCCTGGTGCGGCGCGGTCAGGGGCCGAAGGTGCTGGGCCTGGTGTCGGCCGGGGTGCCGCGGGTCGCCGTGCTGGCCTCGTCGGCCTTCGGGTTCCTGTGCGTGCTGCTCAGCTACTGGCGGCCCGACGACGTCTTCCCCTGGCTGCTGAACATGATCGGCGCGGTGATCCTCGTCGTCTGGATCTTCATCGCCGCCTCCCAGCTGCGGCTGCGCCGCGTCCTGGAACGGGAGGCGCCCCAGAGGCTGGTGGTCCGGATGTGGGCGTTCCCGTGGCTGACGTGGATCGCGCTGGCCGGGATGGGCGCCGTCTTCGTCCTGATGGCCCGGGAGCCGGACACGCGTGTACAGCTGTACTCGACGGGCGGCATGACCCTCCTCCTGGCGGCCGCGGGCTACGTCCGGCAGCGGGCCGGGGCATGCTCCTCCCAGGGCTCGCGCACGGACACGGGGAACTGAACCCCGCGCACACCACTCCTCCTGCTGTTAGCCTGCAGTTGCAAGCATCCTGCAATAAGCATCCTGCCCCGTGATCGTCTTCTCACCGTTCACCCGGCAGGCGGAAAGACGGAAGCCCCCGCGAGGACTCGACTCGCGGGGGCTTCCGGTATGCGGCGTTCCGGGTCAAAGTGCCTCATGACGACACCCAGGACCAAGAAGTATCCCTGCTCGACGTGCGACGCGGAGCAACTGCATCGTCAGCTGGACAGGGCGGAGCAGGAGAAGCTGAAGGAGAGGCTGGGGCGGGCGGGGGTCAGTGAGTTCTGGATCTGTGTGAACGTACTGGACCCGGACTCCGGCAGGCAGTGCCGCAACCTGCGCACGGGGTGGACGATGAAGCCGTTCCCCAAGCCCATCCGCCTGCCCGAACCGGAGTGACGGGCCCGGTGCCGCCTCCGGCCGAGGCGGCCGGCCCCGAAGCGTCCCGTCACAGGTTGCCGAAGTCCGGGCCCTTCGTCCGCGTGCGCTTGATCTCGTAGAAGCCGGGGACGGAGGCCACGGCGAGGGTGCCGTCCCAGAGCCGGGCGGCCTCCTCGCCCTTGGGGGCGGGGGTGACGACCGGGCCGAAGAAGGCGATCTGCTCGCCGTCGGCGCCGGGCACGGCGATGACCGGGGTGCCGACGTCCTGGCCGACCTTGTCGATGCCCTCCTTGTGGGAGGCGCGCAGCTGGGGCTCGTAGGGGGTGTCGTCCCAGTGGTCCATGAGGGAGTCGGGCAGCCCGACCTCCTTCAGGGCGGCGGCCACGGCCTCCTTCTCCGGCCCCTCACCCTGGTTGTGGATACGGGTGCCGAGCGCGGTGTAGAGGTCGCCGAGCACCTCGGCGCCGTGCTCCTCCCGGGCCGCGGCGACGACGCGGACGGGGCCCCACGCCTTGGTCGCGAGCATCTCGGCGTACTCCTCGGGCAGCTCGTCGAGCTTGTCCTCGTTGAGCACGGCGAGACTCATCAGGTGCCAGCGGACCTTGATGTCCCGCACCTTCTCCACCTCCAGCACCCAGCGGGAGGTCATCCAGGCCCAGGGGCACAGCGGGTCGAACCAGAAGTCGACGGGAGTGGGGGTGGACGTGGACGTGTCCGGCATGTCGCTCCTCGAAAGGGAAGTGAAGTACGGGGAACCGCTTCCCACGCGAACACCCGCGCTTCCCCCTCCATTCCCGTCCCTCCGGTTCCCGGCTGCCCCGCGTCAGGGGCGCATGGCAGGATCGGTGCTGTACAGACCTGTCGACGACGCACGAGACGACGCATGAGGAGTCCGCCTGTGCCCGGTGAGAACCTGACCCGCGACGAGGCCCGGGAGCGGGCCGCACTGCTGTCGGTGGACGGGTACGAGGTGTCCCTCGACCTGCGCTCCGCGATCGGCGCGGCCGACGCGGCCGGCACGACCGGTGGGGAGGGTGGGGGCGGCGCGGACGGGCCGCGCACGTTCCGCTCCGTGACGACCGTCCGGTTCCGCTGTGCGGAGCCCGGCGCGAGCAGCTTCGCGGACCTGATCGCGCCGGGCGTGACGGCCGTCTCGCTCAACGGGCGGGACCTCGACCCCGGAGAGGTGTTCGACGGCTCCCGGCTGCTCCTCGACGACCTGGCCGCCGACAACGAGCTGATCGTCGACGCGCGGTGCGCGTACTCCCGTACCGGTGAGGGCCTGCACCGCTTCGTCGACCCCGAGGACGGCGAGGTCTACCTCTACACCCAGTACGAGCCGGCCGACGCCCGCCGGGTGTACGCCACCTTCGAGCAGCCCGACCTCAAGGCGCCCCACCGCTTCGAGGTGCGGGCCCCCGAGGGCTGGACGGTGTGGAGCAACGGGGTCGGTGAACTCACCGACGGCGTGTGGCGGTTCGCGGAGACCAAGCCGATCTCGACGTACATCACCTGCGTGGTCGCCGGGCCGTACCACTACGTCACCGACTCCTACGAGCGTGAGCTGCCCGACGGCACACGGCTGGAGATCCCGCTCGGCGCGATGTGCCGCAAGGGTCTCGCGCCGCACTTCGACGCCGACGACATCTTCCTGGTGACCAAGCAGGGCCTGGACTTCTTCCACGACCACGTCGACTACCCGTACCCCTTCGGGAAGTACGACCAGGCGTTCGTGCCCGAGTACAACCTGGGCGCGATGGAGAACCCGGGTCTGGTGACCTTCCGGGAGGAGTACATCTTCCGCGGCAAGGTCACCCGGGCCTCCTACGAGGGCCGCGCCAACACGATCCTGCACGAGATGGCGCACATGTGGTTCGGCGACCTGGTCACCATGGAGTGGTGGGACGACCTGTGGCTGAAGGAGTCCTTCGCCGACTTCATGGGCGCCTTCTCGCTCGTGGGCGCCACCCGGTTCACCGACGGCTGGGTCACCTTCGCCAACCGTCGCAAGGCCTGGGCGTACCGCGCGGACCAGCTGCCGTCCACGCACCCGGTCACCGCGGACATCCGCGACCTGCAGGACGCCAAGCTGAACTTCGACGGCATCACGTACGCCAAGGGCGCCTCGGTGCTCAAGCAGCTGGTGGCGTACGTCGGCCAGGACGCTTTCCTGGAGGGCGCCCGGCGCTACTTCAAGCGGCACGCGTACGGCAACACCCGGCTCGGTGATCTGCTGTCGGTCCTCGAGGAGACCAGCGGGCGCGACATGACGGCGTGGTCGCGGGCCTGGCTCCAGACGGCCGGGGTCAACTCCCTGACGCCGCAGGTGCTGTTGACCGCGGAGGGCAGGATCGACGAGCTGGCGGTGGTGCAGGAGGCCGCCGAGTCGCTCCCGGAACTGCGCCCGCACCGGGTCGCGGTGGGCCTGTACCGGCGGACGGACGGCGGCGCGCTGGAGCGGTACGCGCGCGCCGAGGCGGACGTCGACGGGGCCCGTACGGTCGTCGCGGAACTCGCCGGGGCCGAGGCGCCCGAGCTGGTGCTGGTCAACGACGACGACCTCACGTACTGCAAGATCCGCTTCGACGAGACCTCGCTGGCCACGCTCCGCGAACACCTGGGCGCGCTGACCGACCCCCTGGCCCGCGCCCTGTGCTGGTCGGCGCTGTGGAACCTCACCCGGGACGCGCTGCTGCCCGCGCGGGAGTTCGTGGACCTGGTCCTGCGGTTCGGCGGGCGCGAGTCCGACATCGGCGTGCTCCAGATGCTGCACGCCTGGGCCGAGTCGGCGATCGTCCACTACGCGGCGCCCGCCTGGCGAAGGACCGGCGGCCGGCTGCTCGCCGAGGGTGCCCGGCGCGAGCTGGAGGCCGCCGCGCCGGGCAGCGAGCAGCAGCTGGCCTGGGCCCGCTTCTTCGCCCGGTCGGCCGGCGCGCCGGGCGACTTCCAGCTGCTCCAGGAGCTGCTGTCGGGCACGGTGACGGTCGAGGGGCTCGACGTCGACCAGGAACTGCGCTGGGTGTTCCTGGAGCCGCTGGCAGCGCACGGGCTCGCCGACGAGAAGGCGCTGGCCGGGGAGCTGGCCCGGGACGACACCGCCTCCGGCAGGCGCCACCAGGTCCGCTGCCTGGCCGCCCGCCCGTCGGCGGAGGTCAAGGCGGCGGACTGGGACCGGGTCGTGGAGTCGCGGGAGCTGTCCAACGCGCTGGTGGAGGCGACCATCGCCGGTTTCGCCCAGCCCTCGCAGCGGGAGCTGCTCGCCCCGTACGCGGAGAAGTACTTCGCGGTGATCGAGCGGGTGTGGGAGGAGCGGTCGATCCAGATCGGCATGCACGTGGTGCGGGGTCTGTTCCCCGAGCTGCTGGACTCGCCCGGGACGCTGGACGCGACGGACGCGTGGCTCGCGGCCCACGAGGACGCGCCCCCGGCGCTGCGCCGCCTGGTGCTGGAGGCCCGGGACGATCTGGCCCGTGCGCTGCGCGGCCAGGCGTGCGACGCGGCGGCGGGGTGACTGCGGGCGCGTCCCGCAGGACAGGCCCGCGGTCACCCCGCCGGGACGCGCGCTCCGCGACCGTTACGGAATTCGGTCGACAACAACCGTGGCCCCTGGTCCCACCCGAGCGGACCAGGGGTTTCCGGCACCCGAACACGCGTCCCCCGGGGCAGGCTTGTACCGGGTTGCCGACGGGCGTGTAACAGGGCTTCGGGAGCGGCCCCGGTGCGGGAGATTGCCGGACATGAACCACGATTTCCCGCTTCCCCCGCTCTCCCCGCGCCCTCTCGGCGCCGGGCCGCGGCGCGTGCTCACGACCGCCCGTCTGCGCTCGCACGGCGTCCCGGCCGCGCAGGCCGACGACCGGTGCCGCCCCGGCGGAGCCTGGCAGCTGCTCCTGCCCGGCGTCGTCCTGCTCCACCCCGGTCCGCCGACCAGCGAGGAGCGGCTGCACGCGGTGCTGCTGTACACGGCGCGGGAGCGGCCCCCCGGCAGGTCCGGGCACGTCCCCGGCCGGCCCGGCCCGGCGGACTCGACGGCCCCCCGCTACGAGGACGCGATGATCACCGGTCTTGCCGCGCTGGCCCTGCACGGCTTCTCCTCCGCTCCCCCGCTGCCCTCCCTGGGCACCATCGACGTACTGGTCCCGCGGCTGCGCCGGCTGCGCTCCACGGGCTGTGCGCGCGTCGTCCGCGCCCCGGTGCTGCCGGCCCCCGAGCGGGTGGCGGGCGTACCGGTGGCACCGGTCCCGCGGGCACTGGCCGACGCGGTGGCGGGCCTGGCCGACGCGGGCACGGTACGCAGGCTGCTCACGGAGGCGGTGACCGGCGGCCACTGCGACGCGGCCGCGCTGGTACGGGAACTGACCGCCGCGGGGCTGCTGGACCGGCCGCAGGTGGAGCACGCGGTGAACTCCCTGGTGGCCGAGGGCCGCGCGCACGCGGAGGACCGCCTGTACCGGATGGTGCGCGAGTACGGTCTGCCCGACCCGCTGTGGAACGTGGACCTGAGCCTGCCGGGCGGCCCCCGCCTCGGCGGCCTGGACGCGTACTGGCCGCAGCAGGCCGTGGCACTCGACCTGGACACCCGCCGGGAGAGCCGCCGGGACGACGGCATCCCGCGGGCCGAGTACTCCCGCAAGCGGGAGCACCTGGAGCGGCTCGGCATCACGGTCGTGCGGATCGCCCCGCGCAGGCTGCGGGACGCGGCGGAGCAGCAGGCGGCGGTGATCCGTACGGCCCTGGTGGCGGCGGCCGACCGCGAGCCCGCGGCCTGCGTCGTGGTGCTGCCGCGTTGAACCGGCCCCGGGGCGAAGCCCCCGGGCCGTTCGTCCCGACGCGCCCCGCCCCGCCCCGGCCCTACGCCTTGAGCAGGAGCTCCGTGTTGCGGTCCTGGGGGGTGCCGCCGAGGTCGGTGCGGGCGCCGGGGGCGTTGTAGGACAGCTCGCGGTAGAGGGCGGCGAGGCCGGTCTGGGTGAGGTCGCTGTAGTCCGTGCGGGCCGGGGCCGCGGACTCGACCAGGGTGGTGAACAGGGAGAGGGTTCCGTCCTTGTTGTCCACCAGCTCGATGACGCGGGCGAGTTGGGGGAAGTCGACGTGGGAGGCGGTGGAGATCTCCCAGAAGGAACCGGCCGAACCGGTGTGCGGGGTGACGGCGTTGCGGTGGATGTGGCCGTTGACCCAGGCCACCACGTTGGGGTGGCTGCCGAGGAGTTCGACGAGTTCCCCGCCGTCGTGGCGCCGCTCGTCGGGGCGGGCCGGGTCGCGGTGCGTGTTCGTCATCGACTTGCTGGTGTGGTGGCTGAAGACGATCGCGCGGGCATTCCTGTTGATGCGCAGTGTCCTTTTCAGCCACAGCAGTTGGGCCGTGCCGAGGGAGCCCGTGTAGTGGCCGCCGGGGTCGGTGGTGTCGAGGCTGATGCCGATGACGTCCTCGGAGATGCGGAACGCGTAGTACTGGGTGCCCGCGTCGAGGTTGGCGGCGGAGTAGCCGTGCCCCACCGGCCCGAGCCCGCGGTACGCGGGGTCCAGGTGGGCCTCGACGTACTCGGCGGGCGTGAAGGGGGCGCGCGCCTCGTCGGGGGTCACCGGCCGCATGGCGCGGGCCTGGGACCTGAGGAACGCGCCGTACTGGACGCCCCGCGGGTCGGTGGCCTTCTTGATGGTCTGCCGGAGCTTCTTCGCCTCGGCCGCCCCGAGCTCCATCAGCTTGCGGCCGCCGACGGCGAGTTCGGTGAGGTACGGGTCGCCGTGGGAGGCGTAGCAGCCGAGGGGCATCGCGTCGTGGTTGCCGACGGTGGAGTACCAGGGGAGGTTGAGGCCGGGGCTGTTCACCTCCCGGACGGCCGCGGCGAGGAAGCCGTCGAGGTGCGGGAAACCGAGTTGCTTGTCGGCGTCGCGGGTGGCGGCGTCCGGCTGCCAGTACTGGCGCAGACCGCTGTTCTGGACGCCCTCGTACTGGCGCGGGTCCCCGCTGTTGGGGGCGATGCGGCCGCCGCTGAGCGCGGTCAGGTACCAGTCCAGTTCGGAGCGGGTGTTGTTGTCGGTGTTGTCGCCGGTGGTCATCGCGAAGTGCAGCGGGGAACCGGTGACGGGGGCGCCGCGCAGGGAGTTGATCCGCTCGACGAGGGAGACCGCGCCGTGCACGGTGAGCGCCTCGTGCGGCCGCCAGGCACGCACCTCGGTGGAGCGCAGGTACTCCAGGCGCAGCGGGTGCTGCGCGTCGATCACATGCAGGTCGGTGAGCTGCACGAAGGCGGCCAGTGTGGTGCGGCGGTCGTCCCGGCCGGGCCGGGCACCGGCCAGCTCCCCGCGCACCACCCGCCCCCAGCCCGGACCCTCGTCGAGGCGCCGGTAGCCGGCATCACCGCCGCCGCGCGGTGCGGACACCCCGGCGACGGTGGTGCCGCGCGTGTACGGGGCGAGCGGGGCGGCCGGCGCCTGCCGGGAGGAGGCCGGTACGGCCTCCTCCGCGACGGCGTCGGCACTGCCGGCGGCCGCGGCCCGGTCGCCGCCGGGCAGCAGGGCGTATCCGGCACCGGCGCAGAGGGCGAGGGCGCCGGTGGCGGTGAGGAGGGAACGGCGGTGGAGTGCGGTGGAGCCGGCTACTGGGCGTGTGCGCGACATAGCGCTTGTCTCCCCGGGTGCGAACGCATCGGCAGTGACCGCGGGGCGTTCGCCGGTGGTTCGCCGGGTGGACGTCCCGCTCTTACTGGATGCTTGGCAGCGGGAATGGCCTGCGTGTGAACGCGGCGGCAACGCGCGACGCCGATCGCCGTACGTGGATCTTGGACCACCCGGGCCGTCGGCCCCCGCTTCCGCGCCGGTCCGGGACCGGTCACGCCGCGTTCACCTCACGGGGGATCCCCGCGACGCCACCACTTCACATGGGGGGCATCATGCCCGTGGGGGGCATCATGCCCGATCGACCGACCGGGCCCAGAAGTTCACGCGCCCCCCGAGTCAGCCGTCCACCCGTTCCGTCCGTCCCGCCGCCGGGCGTTCCCGCCACAGCCGCAGCCCGGTGTCGACCAGGCCGACCCTGACCAGGTCCGTGACGGCGTCCAGGGGCTGCCAGGCGGCCAGTTCGGTGGAGCCGCCGATCTCGTCGCGCAGCTCGCCGCCGACGATCCGCCCCTCGTAGACCAGTCGTACGGCGTGGTGGTCGACGGCGCGCCGGAGCGGGCGACGGGGAAGGGCGCGCCGGACGGAGTCCACGCCGAGCAGTCCGGTGACCTCGACGCGGTACCCGGTCTCCTCCTCGACCTCCCGCCGCACGGTGTCGTACGGATCCTCGCCGTGCTCCATGCCACCGCCCGGCAGCACCCACTCCGGATCACCTCCGGGCACCGGGGACCGGGCCAGCAGGAGCCGTCCGTCGCGCACCACCACGGCGTAGGCCGCCACCCTCAGGGTCTGCCGCATTCCGGGACGTTACCCCGCGAGCGCCCACGGGCCCCACCCCACGGGCGACTTGCCCGCTTCGCCCTCCGACACCCCATAAACGCATCGCGGGTTTTCCCCATACATTCATCTCGATTCAGCCAACCCTCGCCAAACACACACCCCTTGCGTAAGGCTCAACGATCGTCCGGGATCGCATTCCGGACGATCGCGGCCAGGGTCGATCGGCTCCGGTCGCTCCACGATGGTGCCTTTACTTACAAGGGATGCCGATGACCCAGTCCTCCCAGCGCGAACCGCTGTCGGGCGCGAGACGCGCGGCCCGTATCTCCCTGGCCGCCGGCCTCGTCGCCGCGCTCTGTGCGGTCGGGCCGATACCCCTGGCGGCCGCCGCCGACGCGCCGGCCGCCGCACCCGTCGACGGTGACGTCAAGTCCGCTCACGACAAGCTCGGTTCGGGCGACGCGGACCTCCTCGCCGAGGCCAAGGCCGACGGCGAGAAGAACGTCACGATGATGATCGCCACCGCCCCCGGCAGGACCGAGCAGGTCGCCGAGGAGCTGAACGCGGTCAAGGGCGGCTCGGTCGGCCGGACCCACGACAGGCTCGGCTACGTCCGCGCCACCGTCCCCACCGCCAGGGCGGACTCGGCCATCGCCGCCGCCGCCAAGCTCTCCAGCGTGCACGGCATCGACCTGCGCGACGAGATACCGCTCGACGACCCCACCCCGGCCGCGGACACCACCGCCAAGGCCAGGGGCAAGGGCGGCTCCGCCACCTACGCGGGCCCCGACAGGCGGACCCCTGCGAAGAACCCGTACAACCCGTCCTTCGAGACGGGCGCCGTCGACTTCGTGAAGAAGAACCGCACGGCGGACGGCCGCGGCGTCACCATCGGCATCCTCGACTCGGGCGTGGACCTGGCCCACCCGGCGCTGCAGGAGACCACCACCGGCGAGCGCAAGATCGTCGACTGGGTGACGGCGACCGACCCGGTCGTCGACGACGACCGGACCTGGCGCCCGATGACCTCCTCGGTCTCCGGCCCGACCTTCACGTACAACGGCAGGACCTGGCAGGCCCCCGCCGGTTCGTACCGGGTCAGCACCTTCCTGGAGTCGTACACCACCGGCGGCGACGCGGGCGGCGACGCCAACCGCGACGGCGACACCACCGACTCCTGGGGCGTGCTGTACGACGCCGGGGCGGGCACCGTCCGGGTCGACCTGAACGACAACCAGGACTTCTCCGACGACACCCCGATGAAGCCCTACAAGGACGGCTTCCAGATCGGGTACTTCGGCACCGACGACCCGGCCACCGACGTCGCCGAGCGCCAGCCGTTCGTCGTGGAGATCCGCGAGGACGTCCCGATGGACCCGTACGGCGGGGACTGGGTCGGCAAGACGGCCGACTTCGTCAACATCGGTGTCATCGAGGGCTCGCACGGCTCGCACGTCGCCGGCATCACCGCCGCCAACGGCCTGTTCGGCGGGCGGATGGACGGCGCGGCGCCCGGCGCGAAGCTCGTCTCCTCCCGTGCCTGCACCTGGTCCGGCGGCTGCACCAACGTGGCGCTGACCGAGGGCATGATCGACCTCGTCACCGAGCGCGGTGTCGACATCGTCAACATGTCCATCGGCGGCCTGCCCGCCCTCAACGACGGCAACAACGCCCGCGCCGAGCTGTACACCCGCCTCATCGACACCTACGGCGTCCAGCTGGTGATCTCCGCGGGCAACTCCGGTCCCGGCGCCAACACCATCGGCGACCCGGCCCTGGCCGACAAGGTCATCTCGGTCGGCGCGTCCGTCTCCAGGGAGACCTGGGCCGCCAACTACGGCTCCTTCGTGAAGACGAAGTACGCCATGATGCCGTTCTCCTCCCGCGGCCCGCGTGAGGACGGCGGCTTCACGCCGACGCTGATCGCGCCCGGCGCGGCGATCAACACCATCCAGACCTGGGCGGCGGGCCAGCCGGTCGCCGAGGCGGGCTACGGCCTGCCGGCCGGTTACGGCATGCTCCAGGGCACCTCGATGGCGTCCCCGCAGGCCGCGGGCTCCGCCGCGCTGCTGCTGTCGGCCGCGAAGCAGAAGCGCATCGACCTGACGCCCGCCGAGCTGCGCACCGCCCTCACCTCCACCGCCCGGCACGTCAGGGGCCTGCAGGCCTACGAGGAGGGCGCCGGCCTCATCGACGTCGAGGAGGCCTGGGACTCGATCCGCGACGGGGCCACCGCACACGAGTACAGCGTGAAGGCGCCGGTCGACACCGCGATCGAGCAGTTCCTGGAGACCCCCGGCTTCGGCACCGGCCTCTACGACCGCGAGGGCGGCCTGAAGACGGGCCAGAAGAAGACGTACGACATCACCATCACCCGTACGTCCGGTCCCGACCGCGCGATCCGGCACGAGCTCGACCTCGAGAACAACACCGACCGCGTCTTCCGCATCGTCGGCGACGACGACGTGCGGCTGCCGCTGAACGAGCCGGTGACCGTCACGGTCCAGGCCTCGCCCCGGTCGGCCGGCCTCAAGAGCGCCATCCTCGAGGTCGACGACCCGCGCACCGAGGGCGTGGACCGGCAGATCCTGAGCACCGTGGTCGTCTCGGCCCCGCTGGCGCACACCTTCTCCGCCTCCGGGACCGCCCAGCGCAACGCCACGACCTCCTACTTCGTCACCGTGCCCGAGGGCGCGAAGACGCTGGAGATCGCGATGAGCGGGCTGAGGGCCACGAGCCAGACCCGGTTCGTCGCCATCCACCCGTACGGCGTCCCGGCCGACCCGACGTCGACCGTCAACTGCTACCCGAACTACAGCAACCCGGCCAACACCTGCCGTCCCGACCTGCGTTCGTACGTGAACCCGCAGCCGGGCGTCTGGGAGATCGAGGTCGAGGCACGCCGCACCTCGCCGCTGCTGAAGAACCCGTACAAGCTGGACGTCGCCGTGCTCGGCGCGGTCTTCGACCCCGAGACCGTGACCGTGCCGGAGGCCAGGGTCGGCACCCCGGCGGACGTCTCCTGGAGCGTGACCAACGAGGCCGCCGACCTGGACGGCAAGCTGGTCGGCGGCCCGCTGGGCTCCGCCCTGTCGGACCGTCCGGCCATCGGCACGGGTGACGTCCGCACCACCACGGTCGAGGTGCCCGAGGGCGCGGCGTCGCTCGACGTCGCCATCGGCAACGTCTCCGACGCCTCCGCCGACCTGGACCTCGCGGTCTACGACGCGGCCGGCGCCCTGGTCGGCCAGTCCGCCGACGGCGACTCGGAGGAGTCGGTGTCCGTCGCCGACCCGGCGGCCGGTACGTACACCGTCGAGGTCGTGGGCTACTCCGTCCCGGCCGGTTCCACCGACTACGACTACCGGGACGTGTTCTTCTCCGCCACGCTCGGCGAGGTCACGGTCGACGGTTCCACGCCGGTGCGGATCGGCACGGGCGAGTCGGCCACCGTCTCCGGCACCGTCACGGCCGCCGCGGCGGCCCCCGAGGGCCGCGAGTTCTTCGGCCAGGTCCAGCTGGTCAACGCGCGCGGCACGGTCGCGGGCACGGGCAGCGTGACGATCGAGAAGGTCGTGCCGTAACCGACGGCCACAAGCGACAGGGGCGGGCGTCCACGAGGACGCCCGCCCCTTTCGGCGTACGCGCCCCTTCGGCGTACGCGCCCCTTCGGCGTACGCGCCCCGCGCCCGCGTCGATCACTCGCAGGTCAGGGTGCGGGAGGCGGGCAGGGCTGCGGTGATGCGCGCCCGCTCGGGGGCGATGTCCTCCTCACCGACGATCACGGCGTCCGGGACGGTCCCCTCGCGGGGCAGGCCGACCAGGACCCGGTCTCCGGTGTGCAGCCGGGGCAGGCCGGTGGCCCCGGTCAGGAAGGTGACCGCGTCCCGGTCCCCCGCGTTCGTGCCGGGCTCCGGCTCCGGCTTGTAGCCGCGGGTCACCTCCAGCGTGACGCGGTCCCCTCCGGCGCCCGGTACCGGCTCCACCCCGGTCACCGTGCCCTCGGCGACGAGCCGGGCGCAGGCGAGGTGGCGGGGACTGCCGAACAGGTCACCGGCCGGGTCCCCGGCACCCGTGGACCGCTCGTCGCCGGCCGCCTTGTCGGCGGACTCGGCTGCCGACGAGGCGGTGTCGCCCTGCCCGGGCTGCGCCACGAGCCAGCCCGCACCGAGGACCACCGAGGCAGCCGCCGCGGCGGCGAGCGCGCCGAGGGCGACCCGCAGCGGGCGACGGGGCGCGCGGCGCGAGGGCAGGGGCGTCACCGGCGCGCGGGGGCCCGTCGTGGGCCTGCCACCGGGGCTGGTCGAAGTCCCGGTCACGGCCGCCGGAGCCGCTTCCGGCCCCGCGGCCTCCTCTCGCGCTGCCGGTGTCCCCACGGCTGCCAGCGTCTCCCCGATCAGGCCCAGCTGCTCCCTGAGTACGGCGACGTCGGCGGCGGCCGCGTCCCGCGCGGCCGTGAACGCCGGGTCCCGCCGGGCCGCGGCGGGCAGCGGCTCGTCGAGGATCGCGGCCATGAGGGCGTCGACGCCTTCGTACTCGGTGCCGTCGTACTCGGTGCCGTCGTACTCGGTGCCGCGCTCGTGGCCGGTGTCGTTCCGGTCGTCGTCGTCGTGGACGGTCACGTCACACCACCTCGTCCTCGTGCAGGCGGGCGCGCAGGGCCCGTACGGCCGTGTGCAGCCGGCTCTTGACCGTGCCTTCGGGCACACCGAGCTGCTCGGCGATCGAGCGCACCGGCAGGTCGGCGTAGAAGCGCAGCACGACGACCTGGCGCTGGGCGTCGGGCAGCCCGTCCAGGCCGCGGGCGACGGCGAGGGAGAGCAGACGGGCCTCCTCGTCGCCCGGGGGTCCGGCGGGGCGCAGCGCGGCGAGGCGTTCGCCGAGCCGTTCCTGGCGCCGTTTGGCCCGGTGCCAGTCCACGGCGAGGTGGGAGGCGACGACGGCGGCCCAGGCCGAGACGTCCCGGGGCGCCTCCTGCCCGCTCGCGGCACGCTCCAGCAGCCGCAGCCGGACCTGCTGCACCCCGTCCGGCAGGTCGGTCTGCGGCACCCCGCCGAGCGCGAGCACCGCCCGTACCCGGCGTTCCTGCGCCGCGTCCAGCGGGTCGTCGTCCACGGCGCCGGACGCCTGCCGGCCGTGCCGGATCCTTCCGCGCAGCACTGCCCACCCCCTCACTCTGTTTCTCCTACGACGCCGGTGCGGCCCGGAACGTTCGCCCGCCGCGCGAATCGGGTGCGAACCGGGGGCGAGCCGGGTGCGAACCGGGCAGAGGCGTACGTCACACCTCCGTGTGAGGGGAGCGGGCCGGGGCAGGGAACCTTGCGGCTGCCGACCCCCGACGACTGAATTCCTGCAGCTCAAGGGGGTGGCGACCGCAGGTCCGCGACCGGCGGGGACGCCGGTGCGTCCCACTGTGCGGGCAGGGGGCGCAAAGAACTGGACAGGCGGGCCGTGGTCGGCCGCATGATGGAAACGCCCCGGCCGGCAGGCAAAGGGCACATGTACGCCGTATGCGTCGTATGACGCAGAACGCAGTGAGGGAGACGCAGTGAGGGTCGGAATCGTCGGAGCCACCGGTCAGGTGGGCACGGTCATGCGCAGCATCCTCAAGGAGCGGAACTTCCCGGTCACGGAGCTGCGCCTGTTCGCCTCGGCCCGCTCGGCGGGGACGGAGCTGGACGGCGTGACGGTGGAGGACGCGTCCACCGCCGACTACACCGGTCTGGACATCGTGCTGTTCTCGGCGGGCGGTACGACCTCGAAGGCGCTGGCCGAGAAGGTCGCCTCGCAGGGCGCGGTCGTGATCGACAACTCGTCCGCGTGGCGCAAGGACCCCGAGGTCCCGCTGGTCGTCTCCGAGGTGAACCCGGACGCGATCGCGAACCGCCCCAAGGGCATCATCGCCAACCCGAACTGCACCACGATGGCCGCGATGCCGGTGCTGCGTCCGCTGCACGACGAGGCGGGCCTGGACGCGCTGGTGGTCGCCACGTACCAGGCGGTGTCCGGCTCCGGCCTCGCGGGTGTGGCGGAGCTGCACGGCCAGACCCAGAAGGTCGTCGCCGACGCCGACAGGCTGACCCACGACGGCGGCGCGGTCGACTTCCCGGAGCCGGCCGTCTACAAGCGCCCCATCGCCTTCAACGTGCTGCCCCTCGCCGGCAACGTCGTGGACGACGGCCTCAACGAGACCGACGAGGAGCAGAAGCTGCGCAACGAGTCCCGCAAGATCCTGGACATCCCCGGGCTGAAGGTCTCCGGCACCTGCGTACGCGTCCCGGTCTTCTCCGGGCACTCCCTCCAGATCAACGCCCGCTTCACCCGCCCGATCAGCCCGGAGCGCGCGACCGAGCTGCTGGCCGACGCCCCCGGTGTCGTCGTCACCGACATCCCCACCCCGCTGCAGGCGGCGGGCCAGGACCCGTCCTACGTCGGCCGCATCCGCCGCGACGAGACGGTCGACAACGGCCTGGCCCTCTTCGTCTCCAACGACAACCTCCGCAAGGGCGCGGCCCTGAACGCGGTCCAGATCGCGGAACTGGTGGCGGCCGAGCTCAAGCGGTAGCCGACAGTCCGTCACGCGGGGGCGCCGGCGGGTTGACCGGCGGGCGCCCCCTCTCCGCGTCCTCACAGCGCCGGATGCCGCCGCAGCGCCACACCGATCCCGATCATGCGCTGCCGCGGCACGGCGCCGGCCCTGTGCAGCAGACGTTTTGGCGCAATGGCGCGGACCTGCCCGCACCGCACTTCGGAGTCCTTCGGCAGACGGCTCTCCTCGGAGCGCAGGAGAACCTGGAACATCAGGATGCGAGAGGTGTCGGACGTCAGCGGTGCCACGGTCACAACCCCCCGGTCGTTCCGCACGACGGACTCGTTGGCAGCGTTGTCGGAGGCAATCACCGCGGGGCGGACCTTGTCGGTCTCACTGCCCCGCACCGGCTCCAGGTCCAGGTCCAGGTCCACCCTGTGGATGTCACCACGTCTCATAGGCGATCCCGTCTCCGCTCGCCCGGCCCAGTCGGCCGGCGCCGCCCTGGGCCATGCGGCCGCCGAGGTCTCACTGCTCCGGGAGGAGCACCGCGCCGAGGCCAGGGTCTGGCTCGCCTTCGTCGCGCAGACGGCCGTCAGCAAGACGCTCGCCAGCACGTTGAAGGCGAACTACGCAACCCTGCAGGAGGCGTTCACCCGCCTCATCTCGGAAGCCGGCGAGGACGCCGAGCGCGCCGTACCCCTCGATCCGCGACGCGAGGCCCGCACCCTCCTCGCCCTCGCGGACGGCCTCACCACCCACGTCCTCATCGGCCACCTCGCCCCGCACGAGGCACACGACGTCCTCCACGCACACCTGACCGGCCTCTGGGAGCAACCGGCCCGGCCTCCTCACACCACCGCGAACCCTTCGAACCAACCGGCCGCGCTCTGAGCCGGCGGCGCCTGCCCGGGGCCGGGCCGGCCGGGCCCGGGCACAGCGACCGCGCGACACGCCTTCGGCCTCGTGTCCGGCCCGCACCACTCCGGCCCGCACCCTGCGGGCGGAATCACTCGGCCGTGAACTCGTACTGCAGCTCGTACAGATGCCCCGCCTTGACCATGACAGTGGCTTCGACGGGGCACTCGTCGTCGCTGTACACGACACGCAGCGTACGAAGCACCGGCAGGACGCTGGGCAGGTTCAACGCCTGGTACTGCTCCTGCGTGGGCACCCGGGCGGAGACCCGGTCGACGCTCAGCCGGGGCGGATGACCCAGGGCGGCGAGGAGTGCCGGAGTCCCGCCAGGGCGCGAGTTCTCTGTGGCACTCGCCGCCGACGGTCCTTCGATCCGAATCGAGGTGCGTGACAGCGGTGACGGGCAGCCGAGGATCGTCCGGGCGAGCCCCGGGGAGTGCGGAGGCAGAGGTCTCCACCTCGTGAATGCCCTCGTCGACGACTTCGGCGTCACCACCCATCACCCTGGCAAGACCGTGTGGGTGGTGTTCAAGACCGCCTCTCCGGAGGCAGAGGGAGCCGACGGCCCCTGATGAGTGCCCTCGGCCGCGTGCTCCACTTCGGCTGCCTTGCCTCGAATTCCCGGCTCCTGTCCGATGAACAGGTCGCGGGGAGTGCCGCGCCGAGGACACCGGCGCGGCTGCGGGTCACGTCGTGGCCGTCGGAGCGGGCCGCTCCGGCTCGGTGACCGGAGGCCGACGACGGCCCCCGGAAGTGACACACCCACCCGAAAAGCGTGAGCACTACGGCCATCACTGTCCACACATCACTCACTTGAGCGCATACCTGTCACCTTCCTGCCGACTGCGTCATTCCTTTCGGCAAGGCCTCCGCCTCCGAGCCGGGCGCACGCCCTGGACGAGATCGGGAGAAGCTTCCGCACAGTCGGTCCAGGATTCGCGTCACGCGCGGCCGGGCGACCACGGTCGTCGCACCGCACCTCGTAGAGGAAGCAGCCGTACTCCACCGCGCGGACGTGGACGAGGGCGACGGCCGGGTCGGTGAAGGCCTCCGTGAGGGCGGGTCCGAAGCCGTCCGGGGTGTCCACCAGGCGGCCTCCCAGGATGGTGCCGTCGGAGGCGTAGCGGCGGAGGACACGGTGGGCGGCCGTGAAGGGGAGGCCGTCGTCGCCCTGCGGTCCCGCGCACTCCTCGGCGTGGATGAAGACCGGCCCCTGCTCGTCGTACGGGCCCGGGTCGGCGCCCGTGTGTGCCGCCCAGCGTCGCAGGGGGGCGTAGGTGACCAGGGTGATCAGCTCGCCCGGTTCGCCGCGGCGCAGGCAGCAGCGGAGCGGGGCGCCGCCCTCGTCGTCGGTGCGGGGAACCGGGGAGCGGCCCGCGTCGTCCATGGTGCGCAGTTCTTTCAGGGCCTGTGCAGGGATGGGGTGGGGGGTATGGGCCGCTGTCATGGGTTCAGACTCGTGCCCGACCGGGCACGCCACCGGCGGTAAACGGACATCGCGTTCCGAGCCGGTGGCGTGGAAGGATGACGCAACCCACACATAACGAGGAGATGACCGCGTGCCTGGCACAAACCTGACTCGCGAAGAGGCGCAGCAGCGGGCGAAACTGCTGACCGTTGACTCGTACGAGGTCGATCTCGACCTCTCCGGCGCGCAGGAGGGCGGCACCTACCGGTCCGTGACCACGGTGCGCTTCGACGTCTCCGGGGACGGAGGGGACTCCTTCATCGACCTGGTGGCCCCCACCGTCCACGAGGTGACCCTCAACGGGGACCCCCTCGACCCCGCCGAGGTCTTCACGGACTCCCGCATCGCCCTGCCCGGTCTGCTCCCGGGCCGCAACGTCCTGCGGGTGAGCGCCGACTGCGCGTACACCAACACCGGTGAGGGACTGCACCGGTTCGTGGACCCGGTGGACGACCAGGCCTATCTCTACACCCAGTTCGAGGTGCCGGACGCCCGCCGGGTGTTCGCGAGCTTCGAGCAGCCCGACCTCAAGGCGACCTTCCGGTTCACCGTGAAGGCGCCGGACGGCTGGACCGTCGTCTCCAACTCGCCCACCCCCGAACCCCGTGACAACGTCTGGGAGTTCGAGCCGACCCCGCGGATGTCGACGTACGTCACGGCGCTCATCGTCGGCCCGTACCACTCCGTGCACAGCGTGTACGAGAAGGACGGCCAGTCGGTGCCGCTCGGCATCTACTGCCGGCCCTCGCTCGCCGAGTACCTCGACGCGGACGCGATCTTCGAGGTCACCCGGCAGGGCTTCGAGTGGTTCCAGGAGAAGTTCGACTACCCGTACCCCTTCGGGAAGTACGACCAGCTGTTCGTGCCGGAGTTCAACGCGGGCGCGATGGAGAACGCGGGCGCGGTCACCATCCGCGACCAGTACGTCTTCCGGTCGAAGGTGACGGACGCGGCGTACGAGGGGCGGGCCGCGACGATCCTGCACGAGCTGGCCCACATGTGGTTCGGCGACCTGGTCACCATGGAGTGGTGGAACGACCTGTGGCTGAACGAGTCGTTCGCCACCTACGCCGAGGCCGCCTGCCAGGCGGAGGCGCCGGGCTCGAAGTGGCCGCACTCGTGGACGACGTTCGCGAACTCCATGAAGACCTGGGCCTACCGCCAGGACCAGCTGCCGTCCACGCACCCGATCATGGCCGACATCCGTGACCTGGACGACGTGCTGGTCAACTTCGACGGCATCACGTACGCCAAGGGCGCCTCGGTCCTCAAGCAGCTGGTGGCCTACGTCGGCAAGGACGCGTTCTTCAGCGGCGTGCAGGCGTACTTCAAGCGCCACGCGTACGGCAACACGCGCCTGCCCGACCTGCTGGGCGCCCTGGAGGAGACCTCCGGCCGCGACCTGAGCACCTGGTCGAGGAAGTGGCTCGAGACGGCCGGCATCAACGTGCTGCGCCCGGAGATCGAGACGGACGGCCCGGACGGTACGGGGACCATCACCTCCTTCGCCATCCGCCAGGAGGCGCCCGCGCTGCCCGCCGGCGCCAAGGGCGAGCCGGTCCTGCGCCCGCACCGGATCGCGGTCGGCCTGTACGACCTGGACGGGGCGAGCGGCAGGCTGGTGCGCGTCGACCGGGTCGAGCTGGACGTCGACGGCGAGCTGACCGCCGTACCGGAGCTCGTCGGCAGGGCGCGCCCGGACGTCGTGCTGCTCAACGACGACGACCTGTCGTACGCCAAGGTGCGGCTGGACGAGCGGTCGCTGGCCTTCGTCACCGGGCACCTGGGCGACTTCGAGGCGTCCCTGCCGCGTGCGCTGAGCTGGGCGTCGGCCTGGGACATGACCCGCGACGGCGAGCTGGCCACCCGCGACTACCTGTCGCTGGTGCTCTCGGGCATCGGCAAGGAGTCGGACATCGGCGTGGTGCAGTCGCTGCACCGCCAGGTGAAGCTGGCGATCGACCTGTACGCCGCCCCGTCCTCCCGCGAGGCGCTGCTCACTCACTGGACGGAGGCCACACTGGCCCATCTGCGGGCCGCCGGGGCGGGCAGCGACCACCAGCTGGCGTGGGCGCGCGCGTTCGCCGCGACGGCGCGCAAGCCGGAGCAGCTGGACCTCCTGGAGAACCTGCTGGACGGCACCCGGACGATCGAGGGTCTGGCCGTCGACACCGAGCTGCGCTGGGCGTTCGTGCAGCGGCTCGCGGCGGTGGGCCGGTTCGACGAGGCGGAGATCGCCTCGGAGTACGAGCGGGACCGTACGGCCGCCGGCGAGCGCCACGCCGCCACCGCGCGCGCCGCCCGGCCGACCGAGGAGGCCAAGGCGGAGGCGTGGGCGTCGGTCGTGGAGTCCGACAAGCTGCCGAACGCGGTCCAGGAGGCGGTCATCGCCGGCTTCGTCCAGACCGACCAGCGCGAGCTGCTGGAGCCGTACACGGACCGGTACTTCGAGGCGCTGGCCGGCGTCTGGGAGTCCCGCTCGCACGAGATGGCCCAGCAGATCGCGGTCGGCCTCTACCCGGCGGTCCAGGTCTTTGACGAGACCCTGGAGAAGACGGACGCCTGGCTGGCCTCCGCCGAACCGACCCCGGCCCTGCGCCGCCTGGTCTCCGAGTCCCGCGCGGGCGTGGAACGCGCCCTGCGCGCCCAGGCCGCGGACGCGGCGGCCGAACGGGCGTAACCCGTACGAGTGCCAGGGGCGCCCGGTGCCGCGCCGGGCGCCCCTGGTGTTCCCTCAGCCCTTCGCCTTCGAGGCGGCTGGGCCGGGCTCCAGCGCCGCACGCCGCACGAGGAGCCCGACGGCACCGCGGGTGCACCGGCCGGGGCCCGGCGCACCGCGCACCGCGCACCGCGCACCGGAGCGCGGGACGCGGCCCCGTCACCGCCGGGGCCAGCCCCGGACCTTCGGCCCGGCTCCGGAGCGGGAGCACGGCGGACGCCCGGCATCGGAGCCGGAGGCACGAGCACCTGGCTCGATGCCGGCCCGCACCGGCGTACGGCCTTCGGCCTCCGGCCTCCGGAGCCGACCGCCACTGGCAGGGCACGGGCGGCCGGGGCCCGGCGCACCGCGCACCGCGCACCGCGCACCGGAGCGCGGGACGCGAGCCCGTCGCCACCGGCGCCGCCCCGGGCCTTCGCCCGGCCCTTCGCCCCGGCTCCTGGGCGGGAGGACGGCAGGGGCCCGGCACGGGTACGGGCCCGCGCCGGCGTCCGGGGCCGGCAGCCACTGGCGAGGCACGGCCACCAAGGCAACTGCGTGGGGTGCTGTCCGCGAGCCGCTCGGACCGTCGGAGGCACAGCCGTGGGCCACCGGCGCCACGCCGGCCGGGTGAACGCCGGGGCCACGCGGGCGCCGCGCCGGTGGTTCAGCGGCCGACGGCGCAGGCGTCCCCGTTGAGCGTGAACCGTGGCGGCGGTGACGCGTCGCCGGTATGGCCGGCGAGGTAGCCGAGGGTGATGCTCGCGCCCGGAGCGATCGTGGCGTTGTGCGAGGCGTCGGTCGCCGTGATCACGTTGCTTCCCTGGGTCAGGTCCGTGTTCCAGTCGGAGACGACGGTCTGCCCGAGGGCCAGGGGGAACTCCAGCGTCCAGCCGTTCACCGGGGTGCCGCCGGTGTTGGTGACGGTGAGGTCGACCGTCGTGCCGGTACCCCAGGTCGTCACCGTACGGTCCACCCGGCAGGCGGGTTCCTCCCGTGCGAACGACACCCGGTGCAGACCGCCGGGCAGATCGTTGACCACGTAGAACTCCCCGTCGGCGGTCGTACCGATCGAGGTCACCTGGGTGGGCATCTCCCCGATCTCGGCCTGCTCGTAGCCGCCGCTGCCGTCGGGGCGCAGCGCCCAGACCGTGGACGAGCAGTAGTCGGTGGCGATGTACGTGCCGCCGACCAGGTCGGCGTACTTCTGGCCGCGGTAGACGTGGCCGCCGATGACCGAACAGCCGCCGGTGTACGGGGAGTACGTGAAGACCGGCTCGGTGTACGTCTCACCGGGCGCGCAGGCGCCGTCCTCGAATCTCTCCAGCCCCTCGTAGCAGGACCAGCCGAGGTTCAGCCCGCCCTGTCCCGGGGCGAGGTGGTCGATCTCCTCCCACCGGCCCTGGCCGACGTCGCCGATCCACATCGAGCCGTCGGCGTCGTCGAAGGAGAACCGCCACGGGTTGCGCAGCCCGTACAGCCAGATCTCCTCGCGGGCGCCGTCCGTGTCCACGAAGGGGTTGTCGGCGGGGACGCAGTAGGGAAGCGGGTCGCAGCCACGGCTCACGTCGATCCGCAGGATCTTGCCCAGCAGGGTGTCCAGCCGCTGGCCGGAGCGGAAGGGATCCCCGGAGCCGCCGCCGTCGCCGATGCTCCAGTACAGGTTGCCGTCGGGGCCGAACGCGAGCTGGCCGCCGTTGTGGTTGTTGTACTCGGCGTGTTCCTGGGAGAGCAGGACCTCCAGGCGGGACTCGTCGAGCCGGTAACGGGCGAGGGTGACCGCGCCGTCGGGCCGTGCCGTGTACGCCAGGTACAGGTTCCGGCTGGCGGCGAAGTCGGGCGGGAGGGCGATGCCGAGCAGGCCGCGCTCGTTGCCCGATTCGTCCACGGCCGAGGTGATGTCGACGAGCGGAGCCGCAGCCAGGCCGGTGTCCGGGTGGTAGACCCGGACGGTGCCGGACTTCTCGGTGATGAACAGCCGGTCCGTGCCGTCGTCGGGGCCGACGAGGGCGGTGGGCCGTCTCAGCCCGCGGGCGACCTGGGTGGTGGTCGCGCCGAGCGACGGCAGGGGCACGGTCGGGGCGCCCTTGGCCGTGTCCGTCCGGAGTGGCACGGGATCCGCGGCTGCGGAGGCGGCCGCCCCGGCGGGCCGGGCCGCGGCGGGCAAGGGGGCCAGGACGGTCAGCAGGAGGGCCAGCAGAAGGGGCCCGGTCCAGCGGCGTCGTAGCATGTCGGCTCCAGAAACGAGGACGTGTGCACGGCGGTGGTGCTTCTGACGCATCTGGTGCTTCTGGTGCTTCTCCGGGCAGCGGGCGCGACCGGTCTCCTGCGGGGTCCGACGCGTGGGAGCGCTCCCGTGGACTCCCAGGCTGCGCGTCGCGGAACAGGGGGGCAACGTTCGTTCACGCCACTTTCGCCCCGCGTGGCGCGAACGACGCGCTGCTGCTCGCAACCGGGAGGCCCGGGCCGCCGCGGTTCTTCACGCCGACACCGGCGCGTCGCGTTCACGCCCTGCGGGGTCCGACGCCGTCCCCGTGCGCCAGGAGGCCTTCCGCCGGGGCGCCGGCGCGAGCTGGCCCGCCACCGTCGCGCCGAACGCCAGCACCATGCCTGCCAGTTGAAGCGGGGTGAGGGTCTCGCCCAGGGCTGCCCAGCCGAGTACGGCCGCGGTCAGGGGGGAGAGGGGGCCCAGGAAGGTGACCTGGGTGGCGGTGAGGTGGCCCATGCCCCGGAACCAGAGGCAGTACGCGAGGGCCGTGTTCACGAGGGCCAGGTAGAGGTAGCCGCCGACCGCCGGGGCGTCCAGGGCCGGCGGGGCGCCCTCGACGAGCAGGGCGAGCGGGGCGATGAGCAGGCCGCCCGCGGTCAGTTGCCAGCCGGTCAGGGCGAGGGGGCCCACGCCCTCCGGGCGTCCCCAGCGTTTCGTCAGCACCGTGCCGGTGGACATGGACGCCGTGGAGGCGAGCGCCGCCGCCACCCCGAGGGGGTCGAGCGCCCCCGCCGCCTTCAGGACGACCAGGCTCACCCCGAGCGCGGCCACCATCCCCGTGAGCAGCGTGCGCGCGGTCGGGCGCTGGCCCAGCAGCGGCCCCGCGAGGCCGGCCACGAACAGCGGGCCCACCGAGCCGACCACCGCCGCCAGGCCGCCGGGCAGGCGGTACGCGGAGAGGAACAGCAGCGGGAAGAACGCCCCGATGTTCAGCGCTCCGAGCACCGCCGCCTTCCACCACCACGCGCCCTTCGGCAGCACCCCGGCCGACGCGAGCAGCAGCAGTCCGGCGGGCAGGGCGCGCATCAGGCCGGTGAAGAGGGGGCGGTCCGGCGGGAGGAGTTCGGTGGTGACGGCGTACGTGGTGCCCCAGGAGACGGGGGCCAGGGCGGTGAGCAGGATCGCCCTCGTCGCCCGTCCTCCCGTCGGCGCGGATCGGGTCGCGGTCATGGTCGGGCGCACCTCTCTCATCAGGTCGGCAACAAGTAGCTTAGCAACAAGCCACTTACCTTCGAGCTTCTTTCTTGCGGGTGAGTGAGGAGCGGCCGATACTCGACGCCATGAACGCACGCCCCGAGCAGCGCACGGACGGCAGAGGCGACAGAGGCGGCGGAGGCGGCGGAGACCGCAAGGATCCCGTGGACGCGATCGCCGAGCAGTGGGCCGGCGTCCGGCCCGATCTCGACACCACCGCCATGGAGGTCTTCGGCCGCGTCCACCGGCTCTCGCGCGCCATGGGCGACCGCGTCGAGAAGGCGTACGCGCGGTACGGGATCGCCCGGGGCGAGTTCGACGTCCTCGCCACACTGCGCCGCGCCGGTGAGCCCTACACGCTCTCGCCCCGCCAGCTCTCCGGCACCCTGATGCTCACCACCGGCGGGATGACCGGCCGCCTCGACAAGCTGGAGCGCGCGGGGCTGCTGCGCCGCTCCCCCGACCCCCACGACCGCCGGGGCCTGCGGGTGACCCTCACCGAACAGGGGCTCGCCGTCGTCGACCGGGCGGTCGGCGCGGGGCTCGCCGTCCAGACCGAGGCCCTGGCCGCCCTCCCCCCGGACCGCGCCCGGCAGCTCACCGGCCTGCTCCGCGAGCTGCTCCTCGCGACCGAGCGTTCACAGCCGTAGGAGGGCCCGCGCACGCCGAAGGCGCCGCCCTCGCCCTACCGCGGAACGCGGGTACGGGTGGTGGGGCGGCGCCTTCGGGAAGGGTGCGGGACGACGGCCGGGTCAGACCTTGGCGTCGGCCGTGGTGCTGATGTTGGAGCTGGTCGTGTCCTTCTTCTTGTGCGACTTGTCGAGGACCATCACCAGGCCCGTGATGGCCAGGAAGAGCACGATCGGGGCCACGACGTACAGCCCCAGCGTCTCGATCACGCTCAGACCCGCGCCGGGGTCGTCGCCGTCGTCGCGGGTGAGCGCGAGCGCGGGGGACGTCATGAGCAGCATCATCAGCGTCGTACCGGCTGCCAGGGCGCCGGCGCGCAGGGCGTTCGTCTTGTCCACGGTGCCAACGTAGCGAACAGCCGCGGGGCCCGCGCGTCCGGGGTGGCCCACACACCCCCGGCCGACTGGGGTATGTCCGGTTGCATCCCGTTTCGCCCCCGCGCCTTTCACTCGTCCGGCCCCCGGCCTCACCCGTCCGGCGGCCCCAGGCCTGGTCCGTCCCGGCTCAGGGCTCGACCGCCCCTCCGGCCGGCCGGCCGGTGCGGGTGCGGGTGCGGGTGCGGGTGCGGACCACGTCGAGCAGCGCGTGCAGCCTCGGGGACGCCGTCAGGTCCTCCAGGGCCATCGGGCGGCCCCGCGCGTCGGCGATCGGCAGGCGCCAGTTCGGGTACTCGTCCCAGGTCCCGGGGAGGTTCTGCGGGCGCCGGTCGCCGACACCGTCGGGGAGCCAGACGCCGATCATCCGGGCGGGGGTGCGCAGCAGGTAGCGGTGGACGGCCTGGACGCGCGCCTCCTCCTCGGTGGTGACGGCGCCACCCGTGCCGGGGCCGCCGGGGCTCACCGGGCCGCCGGGACCGTGCAGCAGACCCAGTTCGGTCAGCAGGTCCAGCCACTCCGCCGTGTCGGCGGCGGCCTCCGCCCGCTCCTCCGCCAGGGGGCGGGTGAGCAGGCCGAGGCCGTCGCGGAGCTCGACGTGCTCGCCGGTGAGGCGGGACGCGGTGGGCGGCAGGTCGTGGGTGGTGACGGTGGCCAGGCAGTCGGCGCGCCAGGTCTCCGGAGGCAGCGGCCGGCGGTCGCCCTCCCAGTCCCGTTCGAACCAGAGCACCGACGTCCCGCACACCCCGCGTGCGCGCAGCGCCTCGCGTACGCCGGGCTCGACCGTGCCCAGGTCCTCGCCGATCACCACCGCCCCGGCGCGGGAGGCCTCCAGGACGAGGACGGCGAGCATCGCCTCGGCGTCGTAGCGGACGTACGTGCCCTCGGTGGGCGGCTGCCCCAGGGGCACCCACCAGAGCCGGAACAGACCCATGACGTGGTCGATGCGCAGGGCTCCCGCGTACCGGAACAGGGCCCGGAGCAGGGCGCGGAACGGCGCGTAGCCGCAGGCGGCGAGCCGGTCGGGGCGCCAGGGCGGCAGGCCCCAGTCCTGGCCGCGCGCGTTGAAGGCGTCCGGGGGCGCGCCGACCGACATGCCGGCGGCGAGGGTGTCCTGCTGGGCCCAGGCGTCGGAGCCCCCGGGGTGCACGCCGACCGCGAGGTCGTGGACGATCCCGAGCGGCATCCCGGCCTCGCGCGCGGCGTGCTGGGCCGCCCTGAGCTGGGTGTCGGTGAGCCAGGCCAGCCGGGAGTGGAAGTCGACGCGGGCCATCAGCTCGCGGCGGGCCCGCGCGGTCTCCGGCGAGCGCGGGTCGCGCAGTTTGGCCGGCCAGCCGTGCCAGTCGGGGCCGTGCACCTCGGCGAGCGCGCACCAGGTGGCGTGGTCCTCCAGGGCCTGGCCCTGCTCGGCGAGGAAGTCGCAGTAGGCTGCGTGGCGGCCGGGGCCGAGCGGTACCCCGTCCACCACTGCTTCGAGTGCGGCCTTCTTGGTCGCCCAGACGGCGTCGCGGTCGATCAGCGCGCCCCCGTCCAGCACCGCCTCGCGCAGTTCCGCGGCCCGCCGGAGCAGGCCCGGCATCAGGTCCCCCGGCCGGGCCCCGCCCTCGGCCGCCTCCCCGGCCCCCTCGCCGACCGGCACGTACGCGAACTCCGGAACGTCCTCGATCCGCAGATGGACCGGGTCCGGGAAGCGCCGGGAGGACGGACGGTACGGGGACGGGTCGGTCGGAGTGCCGGGGACGGCCGCGTGCAGCGGGTTGATCTGGACGAATCCGGCGCCGAGGGCGCGGCCGGCCCAGGCGGCGAGTTCGCCGAGGTCGGCGAGGTCGCCCATGCCCCAGGAGCGGCGGGAGAGGAGCGAGTACAGCTGGACGAGAAGGCCGTACGAGCGGGCCGGGGGCGCGGGCAGCCGGGGCGGGGCGACGATCAGGTGGGCCTCGCCGGTGCGGCCGTCGGGCGCGGTGGCTCTCACCCGGTGCACGCCGGGCGGGAGGTCGGCGGCCGAGACGCGGGTCTCTCCCCGTTCGGTGCGCACGAGCAGCCGGGTGCCCTCGGGGAGCGCGCCCAGGGCGGGCGGCGTGCCGGTGCCCCAGCCGACCACGGTGGGCGGCAGCAGCCGCCCGGCCAGCTCCCGCTCGCGGGCGGCGAGCGCGTCGCGGACGGCCCCGGGGGTTTCCGCGTCCACCCCGAGGGCGGCCAGGGCGAGGGTGACGGCGGTGGCCGAGGCGGCGACCGTACGGTCCGGCGACGGGTTGTAGGAGGTGGCGACGCCGTACAGGGCGGCGAGCCGGGAGAGGTCGTCCGGGAGTGCGGAAGTCGGCCCGGAGAACCACCCGGACGGCGGCTCGCAGGACGGCCCGGACGGCGGTGCGAAAGGCGGCGCGGACGGCTGCGCGGGAAGCTCGGAAGGGTCGGAGGGCGACTCGGAAGGCGGCTCGGCCGGTCCGGGCGCGGCCACTAGGGCTCCGGGACGTACTGCGCCGGGAAGGAGTCGAGTCCGGTGGCGTCCATGGCGGCGTCGGACTCACTGGTCAGGGGGGCGGCGTCGGCCAGCGGGGGCTCGCTGGTGAGGGGTTCGGCGTCGAGCAGCGGGGGCTCGCTGGTGAGCGGGACCCCCGCGCACGGACCCTCCGCGCTGAAGACACAGGCCCGCAGGCCCTCGGCTTCCGCGCTGTGCAGGTCTTCGAAGGCGGCGGACGGCTCCGCCCCGGGTTTGGACATGGGCGGGGCCAGAAGGAACGCGGGTGCAGCAGCCACAGAGGGCCTCCTCGTCGTTACGGCTCGTGTACGGACGCGCCGTTCGGCGCGTTCCTCGCAGCCCCTACCCAGCGGACGCGAAGGCAGGCCTCCCAATCCGTACAACGTGCTCCTGCTCACATGGTGTTCCCGTTCCCACGTCCCACATGCGGACAAACCTTCCACAACGGCCACTGCCGTTGACACACCCGGAGCACAATGGTGGGCTCCGGGCGTGCCAACGGATGATCGGGACGGTTCTGTCTCCTCGGGAGGGGCCTTGCAGCTACGGCGTGGGAAGAGCGCGGCCGCTCTCGCGTTCGCGGTCGTCGCCGGAACTCTGGGCGTCGCGCCCGTGTCGGTGGCGGCGCCGTCCGCTCCCGGGACGACCACGTCCCCCGTTCCCGACCGGGCCGAGACGGGCCTGGCCGTCTGGCCCCGCCCCCAGTCCCTGCGGGCCAACGGCGCCCCGGTCGCGGTGACCGCCGAGGTCGCGCTGACCGCCGGCCCGTCGGCCGACCCCCGTGCCGTCGCCGCCCTGCGGGAGCTGCTGCGGGAAGCCGGCGCACGCCGGTTCACCGCCCCCGGCGGCAAGGCGCCCGCAGGGGCGCTCGTGGTGCGGATGGGCGCGGACCGGCCGGCGGGCTCCCCCCAGCAGGACCTCCGCTCCCTTCCCTCCGGCGGCTACACGCTGACCGTCGGCGAGGAAGCGGTCGCCCTCACCGGGGCGGGCGAGGACGGCCTGTTCCACGCCGTCCAGACGCTGCGTCAGCTCCTGCGCCCCGACGGCACCTTCACCGCCGCCGTCGTACGCGACTGGCCGGGCACCGTCGTGCGCGGGATCACCGAGGGCTTCTACGGCACGCCGTGGACGCACCGGCAGCGGCTGGACCAGCTGGACTTCATGGGCCGCACCAAGCAGAACCGGTACCTGTACGCGCCCGGCGACGACCTCCACCGGCAGGCCCGCTGGCGCGAGCCGTACCCGGACCGGCAGCGCGCGGAGTTCCGGGAGCTGGCGGAGCGGGCCCGGAGCAACCACGTCACGCTCGGCTGGGCGGTGTCGCCGGGCCAGGCGATGTGCTTCGCCTCGGACAACGACCTGCGGGCGCTGACCCGCAAGCTGGACGCGATGTGGGCGCTGGGTTTCCGCGCCTTCCAGCTGCAGTTCCAGGACGTCAGCTACAGCGAGTGGCACTGCGGCGCGGACGCGGACCTCTTCGGCTCCGGCCCGGACGCCGCCGCACGCGCCCAGGCGTACGTGACGAACGCGGTGGCCCGCCACCTGACGGCCCGCCACCCCGGTTCCGCCGCACTGTCGTTGATGCCGACCGAGTACTACGAGGAGGGGTCGACCGAGTACCGGCGGGCCCTCTCGGACGCCCTGGACTCCGGGGTGGAGGTGGCGTGGACCGGGGTCGGGGTGGTGCCGAGCACCATCACCGGCGGCGACCTGGCCGAGGCGCGGCAGGTGTTCGCGCGCCCGCTGGTGACCATGGACAACTACCCGGTCAACGACTTCGCCCCCGGCCGGATCTTCCTCGGCCCCTACCAGGGCCGCGAGCCCGCCGTGGCCGCCGGTTCGGCCGCCCTCCTCTCGAACGCGATGGAGCAGCCCGAGGCGTCCCGCATCCCCCTGTTCACGGCCGCCGACTTCGCCTGGAACCCGCGCGACTACCGCCCCCAGGAGTCCTGGCGGGCCGCGATCGCGGATCTCGCGGGCGGCGACCCCGAGCTGGACGAGGCGCTGTCCGCGCTGGCGGGCAACGACGCGTCCTCGGTCCTCGGTGCCCAGGAGTCGGCGTACCTGCGGCCGCTGCTGAAGGAGTTCTGGCGGACCCGCGCGGACGCCGGCGGCGACGACGGCCGCGCGGCCCGGAAGCGGCTGCGCGCGGCCTTCACGGTGCTGCGTGAACTGCCCGGAACCCTGGCCGGCCACCCGCGCACCGCCTCCCTCGCCACCGAGGTCGCCCCCTGGACCGGGCAGCTGGCCCGGTACGGGGAGGCCGGCGTGACCGCGCTGGACATGCTGCGCGCGCAGGAGTCCGACGACGCGGGCGCCGCCTGGACCGCGTACCGGAAGCTGGCCGGGCAGCGGGCGGGACTGAAGCCGGCCCGGGTGACGGTCGGCAAGGGCGTCCTGGACCCGTTCCTGGACCGGGCGCGGAACGCGTACGAGACCTGGGCGGGCATCGGCCGCGAGGCGACCGCCGGGTCCGGCGGCCGGACGGACGACGGCGTGCTCCAGCTGCCCCGGGTCCGGGACCTGAGCACGGTGACGGTCCTGGCCGAGCCAGGCACCACGGGGACCGTCGAGATCCACGCCCCGGGCGCGGGCTGGCGCAGCCTGGGCACGCTGGCCGCGTCCGGCGCCACCGAGCTGCGGGTGGACGGCCCGGCCGGCGCCGTCCGCGTCACCGGCGCGGACGCCTCCCGGATACGGCACGTCGTGCCGTGGTTCACGGACGAGCCCGGCGCCTCGCTGAAGCTGCCGGACCTCGCGGACGGAACCCTGGACACCGACATCGGCGGCACCCGCCGGCTGACGGCCACGCTGGGCTCGCTGCTGCCCGGGGAGGTGCGCGGCAAGGTGACCGTCGAGGCGCCGAAGGGCGTGAAGGTGGGCGTACCGAAGGCCACCCTGACCGTCCCGCGCGGCACGCCCCTGGAGGTGCCGGTCGAGGTGACGGTGGCGCCGGGGACGCCGACCCGCTCGTACGAGGTGCGGCTCGGCTTCGGCGGGGCGACCCGGACCCTGACGGTCAACGCCGTCCCGCGCACCGCCGGCCCCGACCTGGCCCGCACCGGCACGGCGACCTCCTCGGCCGACGAGACGCCCGACTTCCCCGCCTCGGCGGCGAACGACGGGGACCCCGCGACGCGCTGGTCGTCCCCGGTCGAGGACGACTCCTGGTGGCAGGTCGAGCTGGAGAGCCCGGTACGGTTGGGCCGGGTCGACCTGCACTGGCAGGACGCCCACCCGTCGGCGTACCGCGTCGAGGTCTCGGCCGACGGCCACAGCTGGCGCACGGCGGCATCGGTGACGGACAGCGCCGGCGGCCGGGAGACGCTCCGCATGGACGAACCCGCCGTCCGCCACATCCGCGTCCAGGGCGAGAGCCGCGCGACGCGGTACGGCTACTCGCTGTGGTCGGCGGAGGCGTACGCGGTCGCGGACTGACGGGCGGGGCCGGGGCGCCGGAACACCGCATCACCGGGGCCCCGGAGCCCCGGGCGTCGGAGCACCCGGGATCTCTTCGGCGCCCACTATTCACTCAGTACATGTACTCAGTGCATAATGATCGCCATGAGCTCCCGTCACGTCCTGCTGGGCCTGCTCGCCTCGGGGCCGAGCCATGGTTACGACCTCAAGCGACGCCACGACGAACGATTCCCCGAGGCCCGCCCGCTGGCCTACGGGCAGGTCTACACGACCCTGCAACGCCTGGTCCGCGACGGCCTCGCCGAGGTCGACGGCACCGGGTCCGACGGTGGCCCGGAGCGGACCGCGTACCGCGTGACGGACGAGGGGGCGCGTGAACTGGCCCGCTGGGCCGGGGAGACCGCCCCGCCCGCGCCCTTCGTGACGAACGAGATCTTCGCCAAGGTCGTGGTGTCGATCCTGTCCGGAGGCGACCCGGCCGCGTACCTGCGCGCCCAACGCGCCGCCCACATGGCGCGGATGCGGGAGCTCACCGCGGTGAAGTCCGCGGCCGGGGCCGGCCCGGCGACCGTGCTCTCGGCGGACTACGCCCTCAACCACCTGGACGCCGACCTCCGTTGGATGACCACCACGGCGGCACGGCTCACCACTCTGACCGCGGAGGTCGACGCAGCATGAGCAACCCGAGCGGCACCACGGGCGACGGCGCCGCCCACGACAAGGGCACCGTGCAACCGCTCCTCGCGGCCTGCGGCCTCGTCAAGGCGCACGGAAAGACGCTCGCCCTGCGCGGCGCCTCTGTCGAACTGCGCGCCGGGGAGATCCTCGCGGTGACCGGCGCCAGCGGCAGCGGCAAGTCGACGCTGCTGCACTGCCTGGCCGGGATCGTCCGCCCCGACGCCGGCTCGGTGGCGTACGACGGACAGCGGCTGGAGGAGCTGCCGGAGAAGCGGCTGAGCGAGCTGCGCCGCACCGACTTCGGGGTGGTGTTCCAGTTCGGGCAGCTCGTTCCGGAGCTGACCGCGCTCGACAACGTGGCGCTGCCGCTGATGCTGGCGGGGGCCGGACGGGCCGAGGCGCGGGAGCGGGCCGGGGAGTGGCTGGAGCGGTTCGGGGTGCGCGGACAGGGGGAGTCGCGGCCGGGTGAGATGAGCGGCGGGCAGGCACAGCGGGCCGCGCTGGCGCGGGCCCTGGTCACCGACCCGAGGGTGGTCTTCGCGGACGAGCCGACCGGCGCCCTGGACTCGCTGGCGGGCGAGCAGGTGATGACGGCCCTGGCACGCACGGCCCGGGAGGCCGGCACGGCCGTGCTGCTGATCACGCACGACGCCCAGGTGGCGGCGTACGCGGACCGCGAGGCGCAGTTGCGCGACGGGACGCTCGCACCGCTGGAGGTGACCGCGTGAACGCCGCCCGCTCCTCGCATCCGCGCTTCTCGCACACCCTGCGGTCCGATCTGCGGCTGGCCTGGCTGCTCACCCACGGTTCGGACCGGCGGGAGTGGTGGCGGATCACGCTCACCGCGACCGGCGCGGCGCTCGCGACCGGGTTCGCGCTCGCGGCCGGCATCCTGCTGTCGCTGGGTGGCCGCAGCACCGGCACGTCCGTCGCCGAGGGCCTGCTCGACCAGCCGGGGACACGCGCCGGGGTGATCCTCGGTCTGCTGCTCCTGCTGGTCCCGGTGCTCGGGTTCCTCGGACAGTGCGCCCGCGTCGGCGCCGTGCACCGGGACCGGCGGCTGGCCGGACTGCGGCTGGCCGGGGCGACGCCCTGGCAGGTGCGGCGGGTCGCCGCACTGGAGACGGGCCTCGCCTGCCTGCTCGGCTCGGCGGTCGCGACCGTCTTCTCGGTACTGCTCCTGATGAGCCTGGAGGCGCGGCCGGACACCCTCGCCTGGGTGGCAGTCGTCCTGGTCGCCGTGACCGTACCGGTGCTGGGCGCGGCGTCGGGCGCGCTGGCGCTGCGCCGGGTGGTGGCCTCGCCGCTCGGCCGGGTACGCCGGGTGACGGAGATCCGTTCGGCACGCGGCCCCGGCCGGCTGTTCCTGGGGGGAGCGGCGCTGGTGGTGGCGGTGGGCGTGGTGTCCGCCCTGGCGGGCCGCACCTCGGCCGGCGGGGCGGACTGGGGGTTCCTGGTGACGGTGTTCGCCGCGCTGCTCACGGTCGGCGCGGGCGCGGTGTGGCTGGCCGGGGCCTCCTCCCGGCTGATCGGGCGGGCTCTCGCGGGCCGGGCCCGGTCGGCGGCGGTACTGATCGCGGCGGAGCGGCTGCGCGCCGACCCGTGGGCGGCGGCCCGTACGCATGCGGCGATGCTGCTGGTGACGGTCGTCGGCACCGGCTTCATGGGCGTGCGCCACGCGTTCCTCGCGGCACTGCACCGGGACGGGCCGTCCCTGGCCGGTTCCACGTCGTACTACACGACGGGACTGAACCTGACCGCCGCCGCGATCACGGTGGCGGTACTGATCACCCTGACCGCCCTCGCCGTCGGCACCGCAGAATCGCCGTCCACCCGTCGGCGAGGACTGGCCGCACAGACGGCCGCCGGTGTACCGCGCCCGGTACTGCACCGGGCACTGCTCCTGGAAACCGCGCTGCCCCTGGCACCGGCCCTGCTCCTCGCAGGCATCGGCGGCCTGGCGTTCGGCACCGGTTACGGCACGCTGACAGCGGCCCCCTCCCTGCCATGGTCCGCCCTGCTGGTCCCCCCGGCGGCCTACACCGCCTGCCTCCTGGCCTCGGCAACAGCACTCCCCCTGCTGAGCCGCTCGGCCGCCCCGTCCCAACTGCGGTACACCTGAAGGCCGGCACGACGGCCATACCCCGGCACCGGGGAACGGAGGTCCGCCAGGGACCGGGGCCAACGAGAAGCGGATCTCATGGATCGCCGACGTCAGCGTGCGGGATGTGCTGTCGTGAACGAGAACCGGCATCTGCCCAGCCAGCACATAGTGTGTGGTGAGCACCCGCTCCCTACCTGCGCTTTCGCAGGCCACCGCCGGTCTGTGGCGCAGTGGGGGTCCGCTGGTTTCCGCCGTTGGCCGGTCCGGTTGCCGTCAACGTTGCCGCCAGAACCGGTGGGCGGCGCTACTTCAGGTGCTCCCCGAGGTCGTCAACGGTCCAGTCCGCCTGGCGGAGGATCGAGCGGAGGGTGCCGGGTGCGAGGCTGCGGTGGAGGGGAACGATGACGGTCCGCTCTCCGCTGCGGTATTTGGCGTGGCTGCCACGGGTGGTGATGTGCTCGAACCCGCCCCGCTCCAGGGCCTTGGCCACCGCGGCTCCGGAGAGGCCCGTGGGGACAGCGGGGCTCACGCGGCGCGCCGCACTTCGACGGGGGCCGTGATCACGTCGGTGACCTCGGGGGCGGGGGCGTCCTCGAAGTAGAGCTCCAGCGCTTCGCGGAGGTTCTCCAGAGACTCCTCGATGGTCTCGCCCTGGGAGGTGACCTCGACCTGGAGGCAGCGTGCCACGTACCACTCGCCCTCGTGGGTGATCGCGGCGGTCAGGTGCAGTGCGTCAGTGGTCATGTCGTCAGTCTGGCACGCACTCCCCCCGCCGGTCAGCGGCTTTACCCGCTGTCACCCGCGCCCGTTACCGCGTTGACCTGGCGCAAGCCGTCCGTCCTGGCCCGCGCCGGCATCGGCATCGGCTCGCGGGCAGCCGGCCCGGTCGGCCGGACGAGGGAACGTCTACGTCTTTCCGCGGCCTGCCGGTTGTTCCGGAGTGCCGTTCTGCGCGACCGGGGCCGGGGCCGGACTCGGGTCAGCGGGACGGCACCGCAGCGGCCGTCCCGCGCACCTTGGAGCAGTCTCCTGGTCCCCTTGACCGTGCCGGTGCCGGGCGCGGCGGAGCGGCTGCGCGCCGACCCGTGGGCGGCGGCCCGTACGCATGCGGCGATGCTGCTGGTGACGGTCGTCGGCACCGGCTTCATGGGCGTGCGCCACGCGTTCCTCGCGGCACTGCACCGGGACGGGCCGTCCCTGGCCGGTTCCACGTCGTACTACACGACGGGACTGAACCTGACCGCCGCCGCGATCACGGTGGCGGTACTGATCACCCTGACCGCCCTCGCCGTCGGCACCGCAGAATCGCCGTCCACCCGTCGGCGAGGACTGGCCGCACAGACGGCCGCCGGTGTACCGCGCCCGGTACTGCACCGGGCACTGCTCCTGGAAACCGCGCTGCCCCTGGCACCGGCCCTGCTCCTCGCAGGCATCGGCGGCCTGGCGTTCGGCACCGGTTACGGCACGCTGACAGCGGCCCCCTCCCTGCCATGGTCCGCCCTGCTGGTCCCCCCGGCGGCCTACACCGCCTGCCTCCTGGCCTCGGCAACAGCACTCCCCCTGCTGAGCCGCTCGGCCGCCCCGTCCCAACTGCGGTACACCTGAAGGCCGGCACGACGGCCATACCCCGGCACCGGGGAACGGAGGTCCGCCAGGGACCGGGGC
>NZ_JAPJDM010000012.1:253455-260136 GCF_026242095.1 Streptomyces sp. NEAU-W12 | reverse complement strand
ATCGGGGCAGGCCCGCTCACCCGCCGCGCCGACGCCGGGTCCGCACCCACCTCGGCGACCATGTACTCGCCGCCGGAGAAGAACCAGAACCTGCCCTGCACGCCCGGAACCGGCATCACCGCATCCATGCGCGAGACGGCGGGGGCACCAGTGGGCGTCTGCCCGGTCGGGTCGGGCGAACCAGAGCCGGAGTCGTCTCCGGCGACGTATGCGGTCACGCCCGCTCCGGCGAGGAGCACCACCACGGCGATCGCCCCTGTGATCGCCGTGCGGTGCCGGTTCGCCCCTGCGGTCGCCGTACGGCGTCGGTCCGCGCGTGCGGTCGCCGTACGGCGTCGGTCCGCGCGTGCGGGCTGCACCGGCTGCCGCAGTGTCGCCTGCACCGCCCGGGGAACGCCGTCGGCTATCGACTGCAGCGCGTCTGTGAGCTGCGCGCTGGACGGGCGTTCGGCGGGGTCCTTGTCCAGCAACTGCTCGATGACGTCGCCCAGCGGGCCCCGGACGTGGACGGAGGGCGGTTCGAAGGCGACGGCGAACGACGTGGCCGTGAGGTCCCCGCGGGCGAAGGGGGTCTGACCGGAGGCAAGGAAACAGAGAGTGACGCCGAGGGAGAACAAGTCGCTGGCCGGTCCGGCGGGCTGATTGCGCAGCCGTTCCGGGGCCATGTACTCGGCCGAGCCGACCACGCCCCCCGTGCCCGTGAGACCTGTGTGACCGGACAGGGCGGCGATACCGAAGTCGGTGAGCACGCTGCTGCCGTCCTCGCGCAGAAGCACGTTGGCCGGTTTCACGTCACGGTGCAGCGCACCGGCCGCGTGGACCGCCTCCAACGCGGACAGGACCTCCAGGCCGACGCGGGCTGTCTCCACCGGTGACAGGAGCCCGCTCGACCGCACTCGCTCGCTCAGCGAGCCACCCGGCACCAGTTCCATGACGATCCACAGACCGCCGTCGAACTCCACCAGATCGTAGATGTCGATGACATGCGCGTGCGTCACCCGGGCGATCGCCCGCGCCTCCGACAGCACACGCCGCATCGACGCCTGCTGCTCGTACCCCCCACCTGCGGCATGGAGCTCCTTGACGGCCACCGTCCGCTGCAACAGATGGTCCCAGGCACGCCACACCGTGCCCATACCGCCGCTGCCCAAGCGGTCGGCGAGCACGTACCTGTCGGCGACGACTCGCCCGCCCGCACTTTCGAACACGACGAGACAATGTACATGCCGACTTCCAGGGCGATTCGGGTGATCACGTGCGGAGCCGGATGACGAGAGCTGCTGCGGTGGTGGTGCCGAGGAGGACGCAGCCGCGCTTGCCGTGGCGGGGGGCGGCCCGGGACCGCTTCAGCCGGTTGATCGCCCGTTCGACGGTGTTGCGCTTCTTGCAGCGCTCTCCGTCGGGGACGGGTGGCCGTCCGCCGCGTGAGCCCTTGCGCAGGCGGGCGGCCTGGCTGTCGGTCTTCTCCGGGATCGTGTGCCGGATGGCCCGGCACCGCGGGTACTTGCGGCACGGGCTGCTGCTGCACCCCTTGTCGGCCGCGAGGCTGCCGGGTTTCGTGCCCGGTCGGCCCGGGCCCGGCCCGCGGAACGCGGATCCTTTCCGGCACCGTCCGGACCTGGGTGCAGTCCGCCCGCTGTCCGGCAGTGACGACCAGGGACAGCGGGCGGCAGCGGCCGTCCGTGCTCAGGTGGAGTGTGCTGGGGAACCCGCCCCGCGAGCGGCCCAGGCCCTCACCTCCCGCACCACCCCCACCAGACGGGCGAGCAGGCTCTGCCACGGTGTCTCGCCCTGGTGTTCTGCCCGGACACGCGCGCCGGCGCCGCCCCGCACCCCGGTCACGATTTGGTGTCGGCCGCCGCCACCCCTTGCCCTCTCTCCGTGTAATCGATTCCAATCCTTGGTGCACAGCAGGTGTAATCGATTCCACGAGGAGGTGGGGGCGATGGCGGGCATCAAGGACGTCGCCGCCGAGGCGGGCGTGTCCGTCGCCACGGTGTCACGTGTCCTGAACGGCCATCCGTCGGTCAGCGCGGCCGCGCGCGAGCGGGTGCTGGCCGCCGTCGAGACGCTGGGCTACCGCCCGAACGCCGTCGCCCGGTCGCTGCGCACCGACCAGACCCGGACCCTCGGCCTGGTCATCAGCGACGTGATGAACCCGTACTTCACCGAGCTGGCCCGCTCCGTCGAGGAGGAGGCCCGCGCGCTGGGCTACAGCGTCATCATCGGCAACGCCGACGAGCGGCCCGACCTCCAGGACCACCACGTCACGACCCTGCTGGACCGCCGGATCGACGGGCTGCTGGTCTCCCCCACCGACGGCGGCTCGCCCCGGATGCTGGACGCCGCCCGCGCGGGCACGCCGATGGTGTTCGTCGACCGGTGGATCCCGGGCGTGGACGTGCCCGTGGTCCGGTCGGACGGGCGGGCCGCCGTACGGGACCTCGTGGCGCACCTGTACCGGCTCGGGCACCGGCGGCTCGCGATCATCGCGGGGCCGGCCGCCACGACGACCGGACGCGAGCGCGTCGACGCCTTCCGGGAGGCGCTCGGCGCGTACGGGCTCCCCCTCCCCGAGTCCCACATCGGCCAGGGCGACTTCCAGGCCGACAGCGGGCGCCGGGTCACCGAGGGCTTCCTCGCGCTGCCCGAGCCGCCCGAGGTCGTCTTCGCCGCCGACAACCTGATGGCGCTCGGCGCGCTGGACGCCGTCCGCGCGCACGGACTGCGGGTTCCCGAGGACATCGGGCTCGCCGCGTTCGACGACATCCCCTGGTTCGTGCACACCGATCCGCCGGTCACCGCGATCGCCCAGCCCACGGGCGACCTCGGGCGGGCCGCCGTGCGCGCGCTGGTCGACCGGATCGAGGGGCGGCCCGGTGAGTCCGTCACCCTCCCCGCCCGGCTCGTCGTCCGCCGCTCGTGCGGCGAACCGGCACCCCGGCCACCGGCCCGCCGACCACCCGCACCCGAGCCGCCGGCACCCGCGCCGCCGGAATCCGGACCACCGGCTCCCGGACAGCAGGCCCCCACCCAGTCCCCCGTACGAAGGAGTACGTCGTGAGCGACCCGGACGAGTTGCTGCGCATCGAGGGCATCCGCAAGACCTTCCCGGGCGTGGTCGCCCTCGACAGGGTCGACTTCGACCTGCGCCGCGGCGAGGTGCACGTGCTGCTCGGTGAGAACGGCGCGGGCAAGAGCACCCTCATCAAGATGCTGTCCGGCGCCCACACGCCCGACGAGGGCCGCATCCTGGTCGGCGGCGAGGAGGTGCGCATCCACGGTGCGCAGGACTCCGAGCGCCTCGGCATCGCCACCATCTACCAGGAGTTCAACCTCGTACCCGATCTGACGGTCGCCGAGAACATCTTCCTGGGGCGGCAGCCGCGCCGCTTCGGGATGATCGACCGCAAGAGGATGGAGGCCGACGCCGCCGTGCTCCTGAAGCGGGTCGGCGTGAACGTGCCGCCGTCCGCGCGGGTCCGCGAACTCGGCATCGCGCGGCTGCAGATGGTCGAGATCGCGAAGGCGCTGAGCCTGGACACGCGGGTACTGATCATGGACGAACCGACCGCCGTGCTGACCTCCGAGGAGGTCGACAGGCTCTTCTCCCTCGTGCGCAGGCTGCGCGAGGACGGCGTGGGCATCGTGTTCATCACGCACCACCTGGAGGAGATCGCCGCCCTCGGCGACCGGGTCACGGTCATCCGGGACGGCCGCAGCGTCGGCCAGGTCCCGGCCACCACGCCCGAGGACGAACTCGTGCGCCTCATGGTGGGCCGGTCCATCGAGCAGCAGTACCCGCGCCGTCGGCCCGCCGTCGGTGAGGCCCTGCTGCGCGTCGAGGGCCTCACCCGCGACGGCGTCTTCCACGACGTGAGCTTCCAGGTGCACGCCGGTGAGGTCGTCGGCATCGCGGGCCTGGTCGGGGCGGGCCGTACCGAGGTCGTCCGCGCGGTGTTCGGCGCCGACCCGTACGACAGCGGGACCGTGCACGTCGCGGGCAGCTCCCTGCGCGGCCACGACGTCAACGCGGCGATGACGGCGGGGTTGGGGCTCGTCCCCGAGGACCGCAAGGGCCAGGGCCTCGTCCTGGACGCCTCGGTGGAGGAGAACCTGGGCCTGGTGACGCTGCGTTCGGCCACCCGCGCGGGGCTCGTCGACCTCAGGGGCCAGCGCGCCGCGGCGGCCCGGATCGCCGAGCAGCTCGGGGTGCGGATGGCGGGCCTCGGCCAGCACGTGCGCACGCTCTCCGGCGGCAACCAGCAGAAGGTCGTCATCGGCAAGTGGCTGCTCGCCGACACCAGGGTGCTGATCCTCGACGAGCCGACGCGCGGGATCGACGTCGGCGCCAAGGTCGAGATCTACCAGCTGGTCAACGAACTCACCGCGGCCGGCGCCGCCGTGCTGATGATCTCCAGCGATCTGCCCGAGGTGCTCGGCATGAGCGACCGGGTGCTGGTGATGGCCCAGGGCCGGATCGCGGGCGAACTCCCCGCCGAGGACGCCACGCAGGACGCCGTGATGGCCCTCGCGGTCGGCATTCCCCCCACCGGCGAAGACACCGAGAACACCGAGAACACCAGAACCACCGAAGACACCGAAGCCCCGGAAGAGGAGGGCCCCCGTGGCCACTGACACGCTCAAGAGCTCGGGAGGCAGGGGCGCCGCCCCGGGCGGTCTGCGCCGCCTCCTGCTGGACAACGGGGCGCTCACCGCGCTCATCGTCCTCGTCATCGCGATGTCGGCGTTGTCCGGCGACTTCCTGACGGCCGACAACCTGCTGAACGTCGGCGTCCAGGCGGCGGTCACCGCGATCCTCGCCTTCGGTGTCACCTTCGTGATCGTCTCCGCGGGCATCGACCTGTCGGTGGGTTCGGTCGCCGCCCTGTCGGCCACCGTCCTCGCCTGGAGTGCCACCTCCGAGGGCGTCCCGGTGGTCCTCGCGGTGCTGCTGGCCATCGCCACCGGCATCGCGTGCGGCCTGGTCAACGGCATCCTGGTGTCGTACGGCAAGCTCCCGTCGTTCATCGCGACGCTCGCCATGCTGTCGGTGGCCCGCGGTCTGTCCCTGGTGATCTCCCAGGGCTCCCCGATCCCGTTCCCCGACTCCGTCTCGCACCTCGGTGACACCCTCGGCGGCTGGTTGCCGGTGCCGGTGCTCGTGATGATCGTCATGGGCCTGATCACGGCGTTCGTCCTCGGCCGTACGTACATCGGCCGTTCCATGTACGCCATCGGCGGCAACGAGGAGGCGGCCCGGCTGTCCGGGCTGCGGGTGAAGAAGCAGAAGCTCGCCATCTACGCGCTGTCCGGCCTGTTCGCCGCCGCCGCGGGCATCGTGCTCGCCTCCCGGCTGTCGTCCGCGCAGCCGCAGGCCGCGCAGGGTTACGAACTGGACGCGATCGCCGCGGTCGTCATCGGCGGCGCCTCCCTCGCGGGCGGTACCGGCAAGGCGTCCGGGACGCTGATCGGCGCGCTGATCCTGGCGGTGCTGCGCAACGGCCTCAACCTGCTGTCGGTGTCGGCGTTCTGGCAGCAGGTCGTGATCGGCGTGGTCATCGCGCTGGCCGTGCTCCTCGACACCCTGCGCCGCAAGACGGGGGCGGCCCCCACCGCGTCCGGCGCGCCGGGCGGGGGCGGCCGGAAGAAGCAGGCGGTGACCTATCTGCTGGCCGCGGTGGTCGCGGCGGCCGTCGTCGGCGCGCTGTCCTTCCTGCACAACGGCTCCTCGGAGGCGAAGGCGCAGAAGGTCGGCCTGTCCCTGTCGACCCTCAACAACCCGTTCTTCGTGCAGATCAGGGAGGGCGCTCAGGCGGAGGCGAAGAAGCGGGGCCTCGACCTGACCGTCACCGACGCGCAGAACGACGCCTCCCAGCAGGCCAACCAGCTGCAGAACTTCACCAGCGGCAGCCTCGACGCGATCGTCGTCAACCCGGTGGACTCGGACGCGGCGGGGCCGGCGGTGCGTTCCGCCAACGAGTCGGACATCCCGGTCGTCGCCGTGGACCGCGGTGTCAACAAGGCCGAGACGTCCGCGCTGGTCGCCTCCGACAACGTGGCCGGCGGCCGGCAGGGCGCCGAGGCGCTCGCCGAGAAGCTGGGCGGTGAGGGCACGATCGTGATCCTCCAGGGGCAGGCCGGCACCTCCGCCAGCCGGGAGCGCGGCTCCGGCTTCGCCGAGGGTCTGGAGGACTACCCGGGTATCAAGGTCGTCGCCAAGCAGCCCGCGGACTTCGACCGCACCAAGGGCCTCGACGTGATGACCAACCTGCTCCAGGCCCATCCCGGCATCGACGGTGTGTTCGCCGAGAACGACGAGATGGCGCTCGGCGCGATCAAGGCGCTCGGTTCCAGGGCCGGGAAGTCGGTCCAGGTCGTCGGCTTCGACGGCACGCCGGACGGGCTCAAGGCGGTCGAGGAGGGCACGCTGTACGCGTCCGTCGCGCAGCAGCCGCGCGAACTGGGCAGGATCGCGGTGGACAACGCGCTGCGCGCCGCCGAGGGCAGGAAGATCGACGAGACGGTGATGGTTCCGGTGAAGGTGGTCACGAAGGAGAACGTGGCCGAGTTCAGCGGCTGACACCGACGATCACCGACGGGGGCGGGGGGGCGGGCCCCCCCCCCCCCCCCCCCCCCCGCCCCGGGGGGGGGGGGGCGGGGGCGCCCCCAAACGGGGGG
>NZ_JAPJDM010000012.1:240992-253445 GCF_026242095.1 Streptomyces sp. NEAU-W12 | reverse complement strand
CCACGGCGCCGGTGTCCCGCGGCCGCCCCCCCCCCCCCCCCCGGGGGGGGGGGGGCCCCCCCCCCCCCCCGCCCCCACAGCGACCATGTGGGGAGCCATTCCATGTACGACTACGACCTGCTGGTCGTGGGGTCGGCCAACGCCGACCTGGTGATCGGCGTCGAGCGCCGGCCGGACGCCGGGGAGACGGTGCTCGGCTCCGACCTGGCCGTCCACCCGGGCGGCAAGGGTGCGAACCAGGCGGTCGCCGCCGCCCGGCTCGGCGCCCGGACGGCCCTGCTGGCCCGGGTCGGCGACGACGCGCACGGGCGGCTGCTGCTGGACTCGCAGCGGGCGGCCGGGGTCGACACGGTCGGCGTGCTGGTGGGCGGGGCGCCGACCGGTGTCGCGCTGATCACGGTGGACCCGTCCGGGGACAACAGCATCGTCGTCTCGCCGGGTGCCAACGGCCGGCTGGCACCCGAGGACGTACGGGCGGCCGGGAGCCTCTTCCACGCCGCGAAGGTGGTCTCCGCGCAGCTGGAGATCCCTCTGGGGACGGTGGTGGAGGTGGTGCGCTCGCTGGCGCCGGACAGCCGGTTCGTGCTGAACCCGTCACCGCCGCGGCCGCTGCCGGGCGAGGTGCTGGCGGCGTGCGACCCGCTGATCGTCAACGAGCACGAGGCGCAGGTGATCCTCGGCGAGGCGTGTGTCGGCGGGACGCCCGAGGACTGGGCGCGGCTGCTGCTCGCCAAGGGGCCCCGTTCGGTGGTGGTGACGCTGGGTGGCGAGGGTGCGCTGGTGGCCTCGTCCGACGGGGTGGCCCGTGTCCCCTCCGTGAAGGTGCGCGCCGTGGACACCACGGGGGCGGGCGACTCGTTCACCGCCGCGCTGGCCTGGCGGCTGGGCCTCGGCGAGTCCTTGGCCGGGGCTGCGGCGTACGCGGCCCGGGTGGGGGCGTCGACGGTCACCCGGGAGGGCGCGCAGGCGTCCTTCCCGACCGCGGAGGAGGTCGCGGCGCTGTGAGGAAGGGCGGAATCCTGAACCGGCACCTCAGCGCCGCGCTGGCCGAACTGGGCCACACGGACCGGGTGCTGGTGTGCGACGCGGGCATGCCCATCCCCGAGGGGCCGCGCGTGGTGGACCTGGCCTTCCGGGCCGGGGTGCCGTCCTTCGCGGAGGTGCTGGAAGGGCTGCTGGCCGAGCTGGTGATCGAGGGCGCGACGGCCGCGACCGAGATCCGGCAGGCCAACCCGGCGGCCGCGGACCTGCTGGCGGGCCACTTCCCCGCCCTCGACCTGGTCCCGCACGAACGCCTCAAGGAACTGACCGCCGGCGCCCGCCTCGTCGTCCGCACCGGCGAGGCCCGGCCGTACGCGAACGTACTGCTGCGGTGCGGGGTGTTCTTCTGAGGGAAGCCGGGGGAGCCTTCCGGGAGGAAACGTCGAGGGGGTCCGGTACGTGACCGGACCCCCTCGGTTCCCTCCCCCTGTCCCCTCCCCCGTCAGAACCTCTCGGCCCCCGGGTCCCCCACAGAAGTCCTGACAGGAACTACGACCCCCGGGGTGCGGGGAGGGTTGCCCGGCCGCTCCAAGATCTTTCCGGGCGCCCGGGGGCGGGCCCTACGCCGTGTGCTCCACGAACCGCCGTGCCGTCTCCGCCAGGACCTCGCGCCCGTCCCGGGCCCACAGGACGTCGTTGAAGAGTTCGACCTCGATGGCGCCGGTGTAGCCGGCCGCCTCCACGTACCCCTGCCACTCCCGCATGTCGATGCTCCCGTCGCCGATCTGGCCGCGGCCGTTGAGGACGCCCTCGGGCAGCGGGGTGGTCCAGTCGGCGAGCTGGAAGGTGTGGATGCGGTCCTGGGCGCCGGCGCGGGCGATCTGCGCGGGCGCCGTGTCGTCCCACCAGACGTGGTACGTGTCGACGGTGACGCCGACCTGCCGGGCCGGGAACCGTTCGGCGAGGTCCAGGGCCTGGGCGAGGGTGGAGACCACGCAGCGGTCCGAGGCGTACATGGGGTGCAGCGGCTCGATGGCCAGGCGCACCCCGTGCTCCTCGGCGTACGGGCCCAGCTCCGCCAGGGCGTCCGCGATGCGTTCGCGGGCGCCGCGCAGGTCCTTGGAGCCGGCCGGGAGGCCGCCGGAGACCAGGACCAGGGTGTCGGTGCCCAGGGCGGCCGCCTCGTCGACGGCGCGGCGGTTGTCGGCCAGGGCCGCGGCCCGCTCGGCGGGGTCGATCGCGGTGAGGAAACCGCCCCGGCACAGGGTCGTCACCGTCAGGCCCGCGTCCCGGACCAGTTTCGCCGCCGCCTCGACGCCGTAGGCCCGGACGGGTTCGCGCCACAGGCCGACGCCGGGGACGCCCAGGTCGCGGCAGCCGTCGACGAGTTCCGGCAGGGACAGCTGCCTGACCGTCATCTGGTTGATGCTGAAACGCGCGAGAGCGCCGGCGGGGCCGGGGGCCGGCTCGGTCACGGGGCCGGTCACGGGGTCACTCCGTACAGGTGCAGCAGGGTCCGCATGCGGTCCTCGGCGAGCTTCGGGTCGGGGAACAGGCCGAGGCCGTCGGCGAGTTCGTAGGCGCGGGCGAGGTGCGGCAGCGAGCGGGCCGACTGCAGGCCGCCGACCATGGCGAAGTGGTCCTGGTGGCCGGCCAGCCAGGCCAGGAACACCACGCCCGTCTTGTAGAAGCGGGTGGGGGCCTGGAAGAGGTGCCGGCTCAGCTCCACCGTCGGGTCGAGCAGTCCGCGGAAGCCCGCCGTGTCCCCGGTGTCCAGGGCGCGGACGGCCTGGGCCGCCAGCGGGCCGAGCGGGTCGAAGATGCCGAGCAGGGCGTGGCTGAAGCCCTGCTCGTCGCCCGCGATCAGCTCGGGGTAGTGGAAGTCGTCGCCGGTGTAGCAGCGCACGCCCTGCGGCAGGCGGCGGCGCAGGTCGACCTCGCGCTGCGCGTCGAGCAGCGAGACCTTGATGCCGTCGACCTTGTCGGGGTGGGCGGCGATGACCTCCAGGAAGGTTCCGGTGGCCGCGTCCAGGTCGGACGAGCCCCAGTAGCCCTCGAGCGCCGGGTCGAACATCGGGCCGAGCCAGTGCAGGATCACCGGCTCGGCGGACTGGCGCAGCAGGTACCCGTACATCTCGAGGTAGTCCTCGGGGGAGCGGGCCGCGGCGGCCAGGGCGCGGGACGCCATCAGGATGGCCTGCGCGCCCGACTCCTCGACGAGCAGGAGCTGCTCCTCGTAGGCCGCCCGCACCTCCTCGAGCGTGCCCGCGGCGAGCTGGTCGGTGCCGACGCCGCAGGCGATGCGGCCGCCGACGGCCTTCGCCTCGGCGGCGGACCGGCGGATCAGCTCGGCCGCGCCCGCCCAGTCCAGGCCCATGCCGCGCTGGGCGGTGTCCATGGCCTCGGCGACGCCCAGGCCGTGCGACCACAGGTGGCGGCGGAAGGCGAGGGTGGCGTCCCAGTCGACGGCGGCGGGCGAGTCGGGGGTCGTGTCGGCGTACGGGTCGGCGACGACGTGGGCCGCGGAGAAGACCGTACGGGAGGTGAAGGGGGCTCCGGCGGTGACTGCGAGGGGCTCGGTGCGGGGCTCGTAGGTCCGCAGCCGGCCCTGTGCGTCGGGCAGTTCGATGGTCACAGGGCGATCTCCGGTACGTCGAGGCGGCGGCCCTCGGCCGACGACCTCAGGCCCAGCTCGGCGAGCTGGACGCCGCGGGCCCCGGCCAGCAGGTCCCAGTGGTAGGGGGCGTCGGCGTAGACGTGCCTGAGGAACAGCTCCCACTGGGCCTTGAAGCCGTTGTCGAACTCGCCGTTGTCCGGGACCTCCTGCCACTGGTCGCGGAAGACCTCGGTGGCGGGGATGTCCGGGTTCCAGACGGGCTTGGGGGTGGCGGAGCGGTGCTGGACGCGGCAGGTGCGCAGCCCGGCCACGGCGGAGCCCTCGGTGCCGTCGACCTGGAACTCGACGAGTTCGTCGCGGTGGACGCGGACCGCCCAGGAGGAGTTGATCTGGGCGACGGCGCCGCCCTCGAGTTCGAAGACGCCGTAGGCGGCGTCGTCGGCGGTGGCGTCGTAGGGCTTGCCGTTCTCGTCCCAGCGCTGCGGGACGTGGGTGGCGGTCAGGGCCTGGACGGAGCGCACGCGGCCGAACAGCTCGTGCAGCACGTACTCCCAGTGCGGGAACATGTCGACGACGATGCCGCCGCCGTCCTCGGCGCGGTAGTTCCAGGACGGTCGCTGCGCGTCCTGCCAGTCGCCCTCGAACACCCAGTAGCCGAACTCGCCGCGCACCGACAGGATCCGGCCGAAGAAGCCGCCGTCGATGAGCCGCTTCAGCTTGAGCAGGCCCGGCAGGAACAGCTTGTCCTGCACCACGCCGTGCTTGATCCCGGCGGCGTTCGCCAGCCGGGCCAGTTCCAGGGCGCCGTCGAGGCCGGTGGCGGTCGGCTTCTCGGTGTAGAGGTGCTTGCCGGCCGCGATCGCCTTGGTGAGGGCCTCCTCGCGGGCGGAGGTGACCTGGGCGTCGAAGTAGATGTCGATGCTCTCGTCGGCGAGCACCGCGTCCAGGTCGGTGGAGACGTGCTCCAGGCCGTGCCGCTCGGCCAGCGCGCGCAGCGCGTGCTCCCGGCGGCCGACCAGGACCGGCTCCGGCCACAGCACGGTGCCGTCACCGAGGTCGAGGCCGCCCTGCTCGCGCAGGGCCAGGATGGAGCGGACGAGGTGTTGCCGGTAACCCATCCGCCCCGTCACACCGTTCATGGCGATACGCACCGTCTTGCGTGTCACGTCGATCCCTTCGTACGCGGTCCCCGCGCGCCGCGCACGCCCCAGCCGTCACGCGTCGGCCGGTGAGTGCCGGCCGACGCGTGACGGGTACTGGCGAACGTCACAGCAAGCGCTTTCTATGCATCTAGAAGCTAGCCTCTGGACGGCGGTCCGGACAAGACCACGGCGAACCCGACTTGTTCGAGGGGGCGAACAAGTGGGCGCGGGGCCATAGGGTCTGGTCGGGGGCGGGACATCGGTTTCCGTGCCCGGACATGCCCGGACGCGCCCGGACACCGCGGCCGGCGCCGATACGACGAGATGCGCGACCGGAGGACGAGAGATGACGGTGACCCTGGCGGACGTGGCGGCCCGCGCGCAGGTCTCCCCCGCGACGGTGTCGCGCGTGCTGAACGGGAACTATCCCGTGGCGGCTTCCACCCGCGATCGGGTGCTGAAGGCCGTGGACGAACTCGACTACGTGCTCAACGGCCCCGCGAGCGCCCTGGCCGCCGCCACCTCCGACCTGGTGGGCATCCTGGTGAACGACATCGCCGACCCCTTCTTCGGGATCATGGCGAGCGCGATCCAGGGCGAGATCGGGGGGCCGGGCGGGCGGGCCGGCGGGGAGAGACTCGCGGTCGTGTGCAACACGGGCGGCTCCCCGGAACGCGAACTGACGTATCTGACGCTGCTCCAGCGGCAGCGGGCCGCGGCGGTGGTGCTGACCGGCGGCGCCATCGAGGACGCCCCGCACCGGGCGGCGACGGACGCGAAGCTGCGCAAGCTGGCGAAGGCCGGGACCCGGGTGGTGCTGTGCGGCCGGCCGCCGGCGCCGGAGACCGGGGCGATCGCGCTGACCTTCGACAACCGCGGCGGCGGCCGGGAACTCACCGAGCATCTGATCGGGCTCGGCCACCGCCGCCTCGGCTACGTCGCGGGCCCGCAGGAGCGCACCACCACCCGCCACCGCCTCGAAGGGCACCGGGCCGCGCTCGCCGCGCACGGCATCGAGGAGGACCCCCGCTGGACCGTCCACGGCCGCTACGACCGCCGCTCCGGCTACGAGGCCGCCCTCGAACTCCTGCGCAGGGACCCCGAGCTGACGGCGGTGGTCGCCGCGAACGACTCCGTCGCGCTGGGCGCGTGCGCGGCGCTGCGGGACTCCGGACGGAAGATCCCCGACGACGTGTCGGTCGCCGGTTTCGACGACCTCCCGTTCAGCATCGACGCGGTGCCCGCCCTGACGACGGTGCGGCTGCCGCTCGCCGAGGCGGGGGCCCGGGCCGGCCGCATCGCGATGGGCCGCGAGGAGCCGCCGCCCGGGGGGATCGCCTCCGTGCGGGGCGAGTTGATGGTGCGGGGGTCCTCGGGGGCGCCGCGGGTGTGAGACTGCGGGCCGATGTCCGCGCCGACGCCGGTCCCTGTGCCGCCCGGCCGGAGCACGCCCGCCCGGCCGCAGTACGCGGTCGCCGGCGGCGATGAGTTCCGCCGCTACCGTCGGTCTGCACTTCCGTCACCGCCTCGGCGGACAAGCGGACAAGCGGACAACAGGAGCGGCAGTCATGCGGATCGTGATCACCGAGTTCATCAGCCTCGACGGTGTCGTGCAGGCCCCCGGCGGACCCCAGGAGGACACCGACGGCGGTTTCGCCCACGGCGGCTGGTCGCACGCCTACTTCGACCCGGAGGTCGTCGGCGGCGCCTTCGACGCGGCGCTGGAGAAGGCCGACGGGCTCCTGTACGGGCGCCGCACCTGGCAGACCATGGCCGAGGCGTGGCCCCGGCAGGCCGGGGACCCCTTCGCCGACCGGATCAACGGCCTGCCGAAGTACGTCGTCTCCGGCACCCTCGGCGAGTCCGACCTGACCTGGAACAACAGCCGGCTCGTTCCCGCCGGGGAGGCCGTCGCCCGCGTCCGGAAGCTGCGCGCGGCCGAGGGCGGCGACCTCGTGGTGATGGGCAGCCCCACGCTCGCCCGCACCCTGCTGGGCGAGGACCTGGTGGACGAGCTCCGGCTCCTCGTCATGCCGGTGGTCCTGGGCGGCGGCAAGTCGGTCTTCCCCGTGGACGGCGCGAAGCGCCCGTTCGAGCTGGTCTCGGCGACCGCCGCGAAGTCCGGTGCCCAGGTGTGCGTCTACCGCCGCGCGACGGAGGCGCCCGCCGGGGCCTGAGGCCCCGGACGGGGCGCCGCCGCCCGCGCGACCGGGCCGGCGCCCCGCCCCCGCTCCGAGCCCTCGCGCGGCACCGGCGCGCGACACCGGAGTGGCGAGGAGCGGCGAGGGGGGAGTGACCGCGCGGGTCCCGGGTAGGGTCCGTTTTCATGAAGCTGGCGTTCTCCACCCTCGGTGTCCCCGGCCTTCCGATGGCCGACGTACTGCGTCTCGCGACCGCGCACGGCTATCACGGCGTCGAGCTGCGCGCGCACCCCGAGGAACCGGTCCATCCCGGTCTCTCCCCCGCCGAACGGGCGGATGTCGCCGCCGAGTTCAAGGCATCCGGCGTCGAGGTCCTGAGCGTCGCGGGTTACACCAGGGTCGCCGCGCCGGGCGACGACGAGGCCGTCGTCGCGGAGCTTTGGGCCCTCCTCGGTCTCGCCCGCGACCTCGGCGCCCCCTACATCCGGGTCTTCCCGGGCGGCTCCTCCGAGCAGACCCCGGAGGAGGCCGACGCGACGGCCGCCCGGCGGCTGGGCACGGCCGCCGAGTACGCGACCGACCTCGACGTGCGCATCCTGCTGGAGAACCACGACTCCCACCGCACCGGCGCCGACGCGATGCGGATCCTCGGCCTCGTCGGCCACCGCCAGGTGGGCGCCCTCTGGGACGTGATGCACACCTGGATGGGCGGCGAGCAGCCCGCGGAGAGCCATGCGGCCCTCTCCCCCCACCTCGGCTACGTCCAGGTCAAGGACATCGCCTCCGTCGAGGACACCACCCCGCTCCCCCTCGGTGAGGGCATCCTCCCGCTGGCCGACTGCGTGGAGATCCTGTCCCGCCACGGCTGGGACGGCTGGCTCTGCTGGGAGTACGAGAAGCGCTGGTACGAGGAGGCCGCCCCGCTCCCCGGCCTCCTCGGCCCCGGCCGGGCCCACCTCTCCCGCCTCCTCAACGACTCGGCGTAACCGGATCCCGGCGTCCGGCCGGCCCGGCGGGGCCCCGGGCCGGCCGGGCGCGGTCACCCCGCGGCCGGGCCGGTCCACCCCCACCCCCTCGCGGATCCCGTCCACCCCACCCGCGGGCCCCCTCTCCCGGCCCGCCCGCCGGTTTTGCCCCTCAACGACCCGGCACGACCGGCTCCCGCCCACCCGCCGGCACGGCCCCCCGGCCGCCGGGCCCGTCCGCCTCTCCGCCGGTCCCGTCCGCCCCGGCCGCGGGCTCTCCCTTCCGGCCCGCCCGCCGCTCCCGTCCCCCGAACGACGCGAGGGCCACACCGCCCACCAGCAGGGCCGCCGCCCACCACCGCAGCGGGCTCACCGGCTCGCCCAGGAACAGGGCCGCCGACGACATCCCGAAGACCGGTACCAGCAGGGAGAACGGCGCCACCGTCGACGCGGGGTGACGGCGCAGCAGCCATCCCCAGGCCCCGAAGCCGAACACGGTGGCGCCCCAGGCCACGAACAGCAGGACGCCCGCCCCCGGCAGGTCCAGCGCGCCCAGTGCCTCCAGATCCCGCGAGGGGCCCTCCAGGAGCAGTGAGAGCGCCAGCAGCGGCAGGACCGGCACCGTGCTCACCCAGATCATGAAGTTCAGGGCGTCGTCGGGCGCCGCCCTGCGGGTCAGCACGTTCGACACGCCCCAGCAGGCCGCCGCGGCGATGATCAGGGCGAACGCTCCCAGAGGGCCCGAGGTGCCCTCGTCGACGGCGGCGACGCCGATTCCGGCCAGGGCCACCGCCATGCCCACCAGCCGGACGCGCGCGGGCCGTTCGCCGAGGAGCAGGAACGCGAACAGGGCCGTGAAGACCGCCTGGATCTGGAGCACCAGGGAGGTCAGCCCGGCCGGCATGCCCGCGTCCATGCCGACGAACACCAGCCCGAACTTGGCCACCCCGAGGGCGAGGCCCACCCCCACGATCCACTTCCACGCCACCCTGGGGCGCCCCACCAGGAAGACCGCGGGGACCGCCGCCGTGAGGAAGCGCAGCGCGGAGAACAGCAGCGGCGGGAAGTGGTCGAGGCCGATCTCGATGACGACGAAGTTCACGCCCCAGACGGCGGCGACGAGAACGGCGAGCAGGGCGTGGGAAGGTCGCATGCGTCGAGGATCACCGCCCGCGACCCTTCAGCACCAGCGAAGGTTCCTGCATGGTGGGATGAAGCACCGCTTACCGATCGGGGAGCCGTCATGCTCGACCTCCAGCGCCTGCGCGCCCTGCACGCCGTGTCCGTGCACGGGACCGTCGGGGCCGCCGCCGCGGCGCTCGGCTACACCTCCTCCGCCGTCTCCCAGCAGATCGCCAAGCTGGAGCGGGAGACCAGGACCGTGCTGCTGGAGCGGGAGGGCCGGGGCGTGCGGCTGACCGACGCGGCGCACCACCTCGTCGCCACCGCGCAGGAGCTGCTGGCGATCGTGGAGCGGGCCGAGACCGAGCTGGAGGAGCGGCGCGGGGTGCCGTCCGGACGGCTGACGATCGCCGCCTTCGCGTCGGCGGCCCGCGGGCTGATGCCGCCCGTACTGGCCGACCTGGCCGGGCGGCACCCCGCGCTCGACACCCGGCTGACCGAGGTCGACCCGCACCTGTCCGTGGACCTGGTCGCCAAGGGTGCGGTCGATCTCGTCGTCGCGCACGACTGGGACATCGCGCCGCTGCCCGCCCCGGCGGGCGTGGAGCAGGCGGTCGTCGGGGACGACCTGTGCGACCTGCTGGTGCCGCGCGGGCATCCGTTCGCGGAGCGGGGCACGGCGGTACGGCGCGAGGAACTGGGCGGCGAGCGGTGGATCTGCCAGCCGCCGGGGCGGGTCTGCCACGCGTGGCTGGTGCGCACCCTGCGTACCGCCGGGCACGAGCCGGACATCGTGCACCAGGCGGACGAGAACCCGACCCTGGTCGCCCTGGTGGCGGCCGGGCTCGGCATCGCGCTGATCCCCCGGCTCGGGCGCGGCCCGCTGCCCGACGGGGTGGTGGAGGTCCCGCTCGACCCGATGCCCGTGCGGCACGTGTACGCGCTGTGGCGGGCCGGCGCGGCCCGCCGTCCGGCGATCGCGGAGACCGTCCGCACCCTGCGCGTCCACTGGCCCGCCGTCTCGGCGCACCGGCCGCCCGCGCGCCGGGCGTCCCGGACACCCCTGGCGTCCCGGACCCCGGCGTCCGCCCCGGACTGAGACGTCCGTCCGCGCCCGGGAACCCCCGCCCACCCCCTACCGTCTCCCACGCGGGCTGCCGGAGGAGTCCGCGCGGTGCGGTGCCGGCCCCTCGCCCCTGGCTGCGACGCCGGCCCCACCCCCTCCGCCGTACCGCGGCCGGCGGCCCCGCCCGCGCCCCTCCGGCCGGCCGCGCCCACCGACCACGCCCACCCCCGCACACCCTTGACTGGCAGAAACTTCCCGGATATTGGTGACCCTTCGGCAGTTTCCTTCAGCGGATCCCCCGCGGATCACCTCCCAAAGGAGCGCACGTGCCCGACAGCAGCACGGGAAGCACAGGAAACACGGGAAACGCGGAGGGCACGGAGCGCACGGAGCGCACGGAGGAAAGCGCTGCCGCGCGTCCGTCCAGACGGGCCGTCCTCGCCGCGACGACGGCGGTCACCACCGCCCTCGCCGCCGGGACCACCGCGCACGCGGCCGGCACCTCCGGAGCCCTCGCGGGCCCCGCGTCCCCGGACGACCGCAGGCTCCGCGCCCTCCTCTCCCGGATGACCCTGGAGGAGAAGGTCGGCCAGCTGTTCGTGATGCGGGTCTACGGCCACTCCGCCACCGAACCCGACCAGGCCGACATCGACGCCAACCTCGAGGAGATCGGCGTGCGCACGGCCGCCGAGCTGCTGGAGAAGTACCGGGTCGGCGGCATCATCTACTTCACCTGGGCGCACAACACCCGCGACCCGCACCAGATCGCGAGCCTCTCCAACGGCATCCAGCAGGCGTCCCTCGGTCTGCCGCGCGGTCTGCCGGTGCTCATCTCCACCGACCAGGAGCACGGCGCCGTGGCCCGCGTCGGCGCGCCGGCGACCCTGTTCCCCGGCGCGATGGCCGTCGGGGCGGGCGGCTCCCGCTCCGACGCGCGCGCCCTCGGCCGGATCGCGGGGCGCGAGCTGCGCGCCCTGGGCATCCGTCAGGACTACGCCCCGGTGGCCGACGTGAACGTCAACCCGGCCAACCCGGTCATCGGCGTACGGTCCTTCGGGTCCGAGCCCCGGGCGGTGGCGCGGCTGGTGGCCGCCGAGGCCGCCGGGTTCCGGCAGTCGGGGGTCGCGGCGACCGCCAAGCACTTCCCCGGGCACGGCGACACCGCCGTCGACAGCCACACCGGCTTCCCGGTGATCACCCACAGCCGTGAGCAGTGGGAGCGGTTGGACGCGCCGCCGTTCCGGGCGGCGATCGCCGCGGGCATCGACTCGATCATGACGGCCCATCTGATGGTCCCGGCGCTCGACGCCTCCGAGGACCCGGCGACCCTCTCGCGCCCGATCCTCACCGGCATCCTCCGCGAGGAGCTGGGCTACGACGGGGTCGTGGTCACCGACTCCCTCGGCATGGAGGGGGTGCGGACGAAGTACGGTGACGACCGGGTGCCGGTGCTGGCCCTGAAGGCGGGTGTGGACCAGCTGCTCAACCCGCCGTCCCTGGACGTGGCGTGGAACGCCGTCCTGAAGGCCGTCCGGGACGGCGAACTGACCGAGGCCCGGCTCGACGAATCGATCCTGCGCGTGCTGCGCCTGAAGGCGGGACTGGGCCTGTTCGAGGACCCGTACGCCTCCCCGGGCGGGGTGGACCGCACGGTCGGCACCCGGGCGCACCGGGCGGCGGCCGACCGGATCGCCGAACGGAGCACCACCCTGCTGGTCAACGAGGGCCGTGTGCTGCCCCTGTCGCGGCGCAGGCAGCCGAGGCTGCTGGTCGTCGGCGCCGACCCGGCCTCCCCGTCCGGTACGACGGGACCGCCGACCGGTGTGCTGGCGGGCGCGCTGGGCGAGCTGGGGTTCACCGCCACCGCCCTGTCCACCGGTACCGCGCCGTCCGCGGCGACGATCGACCGGGCCGTGACCGCCGCCGGGGAGGCGGACGCCGTGGTCGTCGGGACGTACAACGTGACGGCGACGAGCAGCCAGCGGACGCTGGTCGAGCGGCTCCTGGCGACCGGCAGGCCGGTGGTCGCGGTGGCGATCCGCAACCCGTACGACGTGGCCCATCTGCCCGCCGTGCCGGCGTACCTGGCGACGTACTCGTGGACCGACGTGGAACTGCGGGCCGCGGCCCGGGTGATCGCGGGCCGGGTGGAGCCGCGCGGGACGCTGCCGGTACCGGTGCAGCGGGCGGACGACCCGGCGGCGGTGCTCTACCCGGTCGGGCACGGGCTGACGTACTGACCACGGCGACCGGCCACGGCCCCCGGGTTCCGCCCGCCCCGGGTGGCCCCCTGACGTAGCACCCGTACGCCACACACCCGACACGCCCTCACCGACGTGCGCACAGCATGCCGTAGGTCTGGCGGGGGCCCGGGGGGGGGGGGGCGCGGGGGGGGGGGGGGGGGGGGGGGGGGGGGCCG